>JBOFTV010000033.1:0-25317 GCA_051652245.1 Culicoidibacterales bacterium
ATGTATGTGAAATCTGTAAACCAGAGGCGATTAGGATGCCTTCTATTATATCTGTTTTTCACTTTATTGTTGAAAGCGATACAGTATTTCCCTTTTTTTATGAATTTCTTTTTTGCTTGGGCAATTGACTGTAAACCAGTGCCCTGCATAAGTAAACGTATATATTCTAAGGAGTAATCGAACCCTTCTTTCAATAAATAACGATGTACTTTTTTATATCCAGCAATGCTTACGTGATTGTGAAAAACACGATCGACATGAAATAGTGCCTCGTCTTGTTTTGCTAGTTTTGAAATTTTATTTTCTATTTCTTATTTCTGAGTCCATTATATTATACCACCTCAAATTGACCATTGGTCTCTTCTTTTCGTCTTTTCTTTTTTTGTCCAGTATCACTTTACAATTCAGGGGACATTTTTGGCTACTTGAATTCCTTAACTTACAAACATTGTAAAAAAAGCAACTCCACGCTTTTTTTTATTATTTTACTTTATTTTTATTGTTAAAGATGGTACAATTGTTCTAATATTTTAATCCTACCCTTGATAATTTCAGGTGGTAGAAAGAAGGAGTTTTTATTATTATGAGTCAGTCAGTTATAGTGCCAGCAGGTTATAAATCGCCACTTTCTGTTAGGGAGACGGAAGTTGCTATTAAGCTTTTGAAGGATTTTTTTCAAGTTAATTTGGCTAAGAAGCTGAATTTGACACGTGTTTCAGCACCACTTTTTGTTGCGCCTGAAACGGGTTTGAATGATAATTTAAATGGGTTAGAGACTCCCGTTAATTTTATGGCACCTCATGTCCATGATACGCCATTAGAAATTGTGCATTCGCTTGCTAAGTGGAAGCGTATGGCTTTATATAAGTATGATTTTGTGCCAGGTGAAGGTTTATATACTGATATGAATGCCATCCGCCGGGAAGAGTTTGCTGATAATACGCACTCACTTTATGTTGATCAATGGGATTGGGAGCGTGTTGTTTTAGAGCGGGAGCGCACTGTTGACTTCCTGCGGACAATTGTTCTTGATATTTATGCCGTTTATTGCCAAACGCAGGCTTATATTAGGACTGTTTTTCCGGATTTGACGGGAGAATTATTGCCTGCGGAAATTACTTTTCTAACTTCACAAGAATTGGAGCAAAGCTATCCAGATTTGACACCAGAGATGCGGGAGCGACATGTAGCAAAGAAATTTGGTGCGGTTTTCATTCATAATATTGGCCATCTATTACCCTCGGGTGTAACTCATGGGGATCGTTCACCTGATTATGATGATTGGAATTTGAATGGCGATATTATTTTTTGGAATCCGATTTTGGAGGATGCAATTGAGGTATCTTCTATGGGGATACGAGTTGATGCTAAATCGCTTGCCTCACAACTAGAAATTGCCAAAGCCACTAACCGCAGTGCGTTACCATATCACCAAATGATTTTAAACCAAACATTACCACTAACAATTGGTGGGGGAATTGGGCAATCACGACTTTGCCAATTCTGTTTACAAAAAGCTCATATTGGGGAAGTCCAGGTTTCTGTTTGGGATGATAAAACAATCCAAACCTGCAAGGAAAACAACATTATCCTCTTATAATTTTTTAAAAAAAAAGATAGAACCGCCATAATTGTGTGGCTCTACCTTTTTTTTTTACATTAGAGGGGAGAAAATCCGGAGGATTGTATTTCTGATTTTAAGGTACCAGGGGGTGAGGTTGTGGGTTTGGAGGGTGATTTCTGTGCAGCTTGTTTGCGTTGTTAGGAAGTCTGCTTTGATGTTGTTTACAACCGGGCTGTTGTAGATCCAAACGCCGCATTCAAAATTTAGGTTGAAGCTGCGGAAATCAACATTTATTGTGCCGATTATAGCGTATTGATCGTCACAGACAAATGATTTTGCATGGATGAATCCCGGTGTGTATTCGAAAATACGAACGCCTGCTTCTAAGAGAATTTGGTAGTATGAGCGTGTCATTTCGTGGACGTACCATTTGTCGCCAATAAAGGGTGTCATAATGCGGACATCTACACCCGATTTGGCGGTGCTGCAAAGCGTTTGAACCATTTCATAGCCAATAATTAAGTAGGGTGAGGTGATGTAAACATATTCGACGGCCTTATTAATAAGGTTTGTGTAGACTGTTTCTCCTAGAAGTTCGTTGTCGAGGGGACTATCAGAAAATGGTTGTACATAGCCTGCGCCTTTGTAGCTATGCTCGTCTTGTTGTGGTTTGTAGCTAAGATAATTTTCATCAATTCGTGTGTGGAATTCCCACATTGATAGAAATAGCGTTGTAAGGCTCCAGACTGCTTCGCCTTTGAGCATGATTGCTGAATCTTTCCAGTGTCCATGCTTTTGGTAGGCGTTGATGTATTCATCGCCTAAATTAATGCCTCCAGTAAAGCCTACAAGTCCGTCGATTACACAGATTTTGCGGTGGTCGCGGGAGTTGGTTTTAAGGGATAATTTCATTGTTAACGGGTTAAAGACGAAACATTTTATGCCTAGTTTTTCAAGTTTTTGATGGTAGTTTGCTTCGAGGATGCCGTGGACACCAAAACCGTCATAAATGACCCGAATATCCACACCTTCTGCTAATTTCTGTACGAGGATTGCCAGAATTGAATCCCACATTTTGCCTTCAGCAATGATGAAGTATTCCATGAAAATATACTTTTTAGCCTTTTGGAGTTCGATTAGCATGTGCTGATGTTTTATTTCCCCTAGTGATAAATAGGTTAGTTCGGTATTTTGATATACCGGGGAGGCATCAAAATCATAGATATATTTTGATTGGCGCATGGCAACACGATTGCTTTCTGTTAGTTTTTGAAAAATTGCTTCGTTTTGATGCATGATGCCTTTACGGTTTTGCTGGACCTCAATCATTCGCTTCCATTCTTTGTTTTTATATGATCGGATGCCAAAAAACATGTATAAAACACCACCCATCATCGGAAATAGAAGGATGACAATTATCAATGGTATTTTAAATTCTGGTCCACTTTTATCATGAATAATTATCCCTACTGCCATTATACTAATAAGGAGGCAGATGAGATAATAATATATTCGGTAATTGGAAAAGATAAAAACAAAAACTAAAATTAATGCTATCTGGATAATTAATCCGACGTAGATAACAATTGCTTTGGTAAATAATGAATTAATTGTTTTTTTCACATGATCTCCACCTTTATTATTTTCTATTATACCCTGTCTTTTTGTTTATATCAATTAAAACCCCCCACAAAAAATATTTTGCGGGGGGTTTGTTAGTTATTCTTGTTTTTGACGGTCTCTTAAGGCTTTTTCAATCTGTCGTTTACCATCTTTTTGGCGTTCAACATCACGTTTATCATAATTTTTCTTCCCTTTTGCCACGCCTAGTTCGAGTTTTGCACGTCCTCTTTTTAGGTATAGTTTTGTAGGAATTAATGTGTACCCTGAGTTGTTGACGGCATCAATTAGTTGTTTAATTTCCTTTTTATGGAGGAGGAGTTTCCTGGTTTGTGTTGGCTCATGATTAAAAATATTGCCTTCTTCATAAATTGCTATATGCATATTCCAGGCAAAGACTTCCCCTTTACGAATTTTGCCGTAGCTATCTCGTAATTGGACTTTTCCCCGTCGAATTGATTTTATTTCTGTTCCCGTTAGAACAATACCACATTCGTAGGTTTTTTCGATGAAGTAATCATGATATGCTTTTTTATTTGTGGCAATGACTTTTTTTCCCTCTGCCATGTTTTCACCTCTAGTTTATTGCTTTTTATTTATTTGGTTTGTATGGTGGTTTCTGGTTTGTATTTGGTCTTTTGGGTTTATCATCTTGGTTTGAGGTCCTGTTATAACTGTTTGTTTCACGACTTTTGTCGTTGCTACGAGGCGCTTTGTTGTATCCGTTTGTTGTCTTGTCGCTCCGGTCATCGCGGCGCGGGCCTTTGTTGTATTCACCTGTTGTGTTGCCGCCTCGGTCATCGCGGCGCGGGCCTCTGTTGTATCCACCTGTTGTCTTGTCGCTCCGGTCATCGCGGCGCGGGCCTTTGTTGTATTCACCTGTTGTGTTGCCGCCTCGGTCATCGCGGCGCGGGCCTCTGTTGTATTCACCTGTTGTGTTGCCGCCTCGGTCATCGCGGCGCGGGCCTCTGTTGTATTCACCTGTTGTGTTGCCGCTTTGCTCTTCGCGGCGCGGGCCTCTGTTGTATCCGCCTGTTGTGTTGCCGCTCCGGTCATCGCGGCGCGGGCCTCTGTTGTATCCACCTGTTGTGTTGCCGCTTCGGTCATCGCGGCGCGGGCCTCTGTTGTATCCGCCTGTTGTGTTGCCGCTTTTGTCGTCTCGACGGGGGCTGCTGCTCCCTTTTTCTTCACGCCGTCTTGTGTATGCTTCATTTTCTTTTGTTGCTTCTCTGGGTTTATACGGCCGTGCTGGTTTATTACGGTCGCGTGAAACGCCTTGTTTATATTCCCGATTGGCTTTGCTATAATTATCAGCTTCCATGCCCTCAACAGTAAATTGAATTGTTGATGTCTTTTTGCTGGCAAAGGTTAATTCAACTTTTATCGTATCGCCCATTTTAAATTTCTTGGCTTTTCGTCGCCCAAGAAGCATTAGATGCTCAGGAATATATTGATAGAAATCATCCGTTAATGTTTCCATTGCAACATGGCCTTCAACCATATTATCAAGTTCGACAAAAATTCCACTATTTGTTACACCACTGATGATTCCTGTGAATTTCGTGCCAATTTTACTTTCCATATACTCAGCCATTTTCATACTTGCTACTTCTCGTTCACATTCTATTGCTACTCTTTCTGTTTTTGATGTGTGTTTAGCAATATCTTTTAATTCAGCTTTTAATGCGCTAAATTCTGTTTCATCAATATTATCTTCAATAATAAATTTGCGAATCATTCGATGAACAATTAAATCGGGGTAGCGCCTAATTGGTGATGTGAAATGCGTGTAATTGATTGCTGATAGGCCAAAATGGCCAATGTTATCCGGTGCATATTCGGCTTTTTGCATTGTTCTTAGTAGGAGTGTTGCAAGTAGACCATGCTCTGGTTTATCACTGATATCCGCCAATAATTGTTGGAGGACTTTGGGTGCTATTTCTTTGTTATCACGTATTTTTGCAACGTTAACACCTAGGTTCCCGGCAACTTGTCTAAAGATGTCAAGCTTGCTTTCTTTTGGCGTTGCATGTACCCGATAAATAAATGGCCACGCTTTTTCAACAAATATTTTAGCAACAGTTTCATTTGCTTCAATCATAAATTGTTCGATTATTTTTTCTGCAGTTCCACGGTTGCGTAAAACAACGTCGATTGCTGTTCCATTTTCATCAACGATTATTTTTGCTTCATTTAATTCAAAGTCTAAAGCACCTCTTTGTGAGCGCTTTTGCCCAAGGATTGCTGCACATTTTTCCATTTCAAAAAATAGTGGTAGAAAAGCTTTGTATTTAAGTGCTAGCTCATTATCAGCTTTTACTAGTAGTGTGTTAACATCAGCATATGTCATTCGCGCATTTGAATGAATGATACTTTGATAAACATCTGTTGTAATAACAACGCCCTCAGCATTTATTTCCATGTCACATGTTAATGTTAAACGGTCAACTTCGGGATTTAATGAGCAGATTCCATTTGATAGTTGATGCGGTAACATCGGAATTACTCTATCTGCTAGATAGACACTTGTTCCTCTTAGTAGCGCTGTTTGGTCAATGGCTCCCGCCTTTTTGACGTAGTGACTAACATCAGCAATATGGACACCTAGTTGATAATTCCCATTGGGTAAAGTTGTCAAACTAATTGCATCGTCTAGGTCCTTTGCATCGGCCCCATCTATTGTTACAATCTGACGTGTTCTTAAATCAATGCGCTCGCTTATTTCATTGTGTTGGACACTCCGTGGAATCGCTTCAAGTTCTTCATAGATTTCTTTAGAAAATTCTGTTTCCACATTAAATTTCTTGACTATTGATAAAATATCTACGCCCGGATCCGTATGATGTCCAATTACTTCTTCCACTTTGGCAACAATTTTTCCCGTTAATAAAAATTTATTGGGTTTAACCACAACTTTTTGACCAACTACTAGTGCGGGATAATCAGCTTTTACAATGAATATTTCACCTAAATAATTACTGCTATCCGTTCGCATGCGAAAATATTGTGCATTGAATGGCTGAATTTCACCAACAAGTGTTCGGTCTGCATGTCCGGTTACTTTAATAACTTTTGCGGCAAATTTATCAGGATGCTGGAGGTCTTTGATTTTCTGGACGAGGACGGAATCACCATCTAATGCACCATTTAAATCGTTAGGATTGATAAATAAGTCTTCTTCCTCACCTTCAATGGTAACAAAGCCAAAGCCTTTCCGATGTGTGTGTACAACGCCATTTGAGTAAAGATTATTATCAAAAAGTGTATAATCGCCATTATCTAGGCGGCGTAACTCCATATCCTTTTCTAGCATATTTAGTGCTTTAAAGAGGAGCTGATAATCCTTATGCTCCACACTAAGCTTCGTGGCAAGCGTCACACGATCAATTTGTAGAGGTGACTCGCTTGTTTTAAAATATGACAGAATACTATCTTTTATTTTCATTAATTTTTCTCCTTCGTAGATTGAGTACAGTTTCTGGTGTTAGAGGTAAAATAAAAGTGCTGATCTATTATCAACACTATTACCTCATTAAGATTTGACAATATTTATAAAATTTAAGTTGGCAATTATGCTCTTTCATAAATATGTTTGAATCGCTTTTATCCCGGAGTTGTTCCACCTTGCCATAAAACAATTCCTAGTAAAATAAAAAATGTAACTGTACAAAGCATTGTTGCTCTTGTAATAAACAAATCTATTCCACGTTCTTTTATCTCCTTGAACAAGTCTAAATCACGGTCTCCCCCTAATATAGCACTTGAAATATCCTCTGAATTTTTCCCTTGTAATCCCACTAAGATAATTAGTAAGATTGAATCAATAATTATAGCCCATACGTACCAAGCCATAGTCTCACACCTCCGTTGTAATTTAATTATTTAGTTTTTTTCTATACTCATAACAGCTATATTATACATTATTTTGAAGCTTTTGGGAAGAAAATTCGCCGCATTCCCCTGTTTTCATCCGTTTTCGACGAAAATATCTGCTGTTTTGCTTTGTTTTGCGAAGATTTAACTGTTTTTAGGGCAATAATCTTTTAGGCTTCAATTAGCTCTTTTAATTTTGTGAGGTGTTTGTCAACCATTTTGTCGCCGTCACCCATGAACTTAAAGAGGATTTTCATTATAAATGTTAGCGGTTTGTTTTCAACAGTGTAAGCTACCTTTGTCTGATTTTCGTCAACTGAATCTAAGACATAAGCGACAGTTATAGCAAATGATTTTCCTAGGGTAAAATGAAATTTAAAAAGCTTGAAATCAGGTTTATCAATATAATCAATAACTTCGATTTCATATTCCATTACTTTTGTTCCTTCTTTATATCCTTGTAAATACTTTGAACCAATTTTATTTGGCGTTTCAATGATGACTTTATTGAATTGAATTTTATCATCCATTTTTTTGAGATTTTCTTCGCTGCCATCAAGAAATGCGAAGACTGTTTCGATTGGTTTATCAATTATTACCGTTTTTGTCTTTTTCACTTTTTGGTCCCTCTTTCCAATTACTTTTTTTCACTTATTTATTATATCATATATTAACTTTATTCTAATAATGATATGCATATGTCACCTTTTAAGAAGATAAAAACAATGAAGGTCGTGTGTACCTTCATTGTTTTAACTAATGTTATTCAACAGCAAATCGCATGATTTCTTTTGCTGCAATAGCGGCACCACCAATACTTAATTTTTGCTCTGTTGAGTGACTTAGGCAGAGTGAGTTGGCGAATTCACTGTTGATTGATTCTGCTTCTTTTTTCAAAATTTGGAAGCCTTGGAGGTCTTGATCAAAGGTTAAGAAAATATATACTTTCTTTAAATCTAATAATATTTGAATATTATGCAAAAATAGTGCTAATATTTTCATTTTTTTGGTGAAAATATGTAGTGTGTATTGATCTCTGTTTTTCAAGCTTTCCAGAATCATATTCATTTGAATATTTTTACGTTCTCCTGCTGCTAGTTCATATAGTTTTGGCGTTTGCTTGCTATTAAAATTATCTTGATATTCTGTTAAATAAAATTCGAGGGAAATGATGTCTTCAAAATTTAAAGCGCCTTCATTTTCCGGATAATATTCATCGACACGAAAATAGCCAAGCTCTCCCGCACTGTCACTTTCTCCCCGAATAAGTGCATTATTCATAATAATTGCGCTGCCAATTTTTGGTCCAATTTTAATGAAGACAAAGTTAGAAATTTGGTCTCTTTCATGAAATTCGCCTTCGGCAAGGGCTAGTGCACGGACGTTGTTTTCAACTTTTACTGGTAGTTGTAATGAATGCTCAAACGATGCTTCTAATTCGCTGTATTTCCCAATAATTGCCAGTGGTTGGGTCGAATGCCGCTTTGATACAAATTGGCTGCCAATTACCCCAATTCCGCAGTAAAGGAGCTCTGCTTTGCTAATATTATGTCTTTGGTAAAGTTGTTCGACAATTTCCGTTGTTTTAGCGATGAGATAGTCAAAGTCTGCACTATTTGTTGTGAGTGCGTTAAATTCAAAGGTGCTACTTGCAATCGTTTTACCTTGTAAATCGGTGATTCCAATTTGAACTTCGCTACTTTCAATGTCAATACCGAGTAGTTTTCGACTTTCATATTTTAGAGCAAGTAAAATTTCTTTGCGTCCAACTTTCCTTTCTTCTTGCGGTGTTTCTCCTTGTTCAAAAAGCAATCCTAGTTGAATCATTGTTGCTGTTTGTTGCGTAATGCTTGCTGGTGTTAGTTTTAAAAGTTGCGCAAGTTTCTTACGTGAGAGCGGCCCCTTTTTGTTAAGAACCGCTATAATATTTAATTGATTTTGCGTAAGTCTATTTATTCCTGGCATATCAGCTCTCACTTCTTTCTTTAATTGGGGATTTAATAGCTATATATCTCCAATTATAGCATACTCCACAACAAAATAGTACGTTCCTGCTAATACTTTCAACAATTGGATTTTACTTGTTTTAAGGGGCTTAAGTCTTTTTTTTTAGGTTGATGGGGGAGAGTGCAAAAGAAGCTATTAAGCTCCTTTTAGTTTGGGAGTTCAATAGCTTGTTTTGGGTGTTTTGGTTATTTACTTTTGTTTTTATATTCTGATCCGATTTTATCAGCCAACATTATAGCAGCTACTACTGCATTTTCAGTTACTGCAAATGGCATTGAGTGTATCGATTCTTCAGGAATACATGTTTTTGCTGCTACTTCTTTTAATTGAGCAGCTGTAATTTTTGTTACACCAATGTCAGCAAGGCAAACTGGTAAGCCAATTGAGTTGCAGAAGTCGAGGACTTCATATAGCTCTTTTTTCGCGGCATTTTCTAAGACAAGTTGGCAAATAACACCGAATGCTACTTTTTCACCATGAGTTGCATGGTGGGCATCTTCTAGGGCTGTTAGTCCATCATGGATGGCGTGCACTCCTGCAAGACCGCAACTTTCAAATCCTAGTCCCGATAATAAAATATTTGCTTCGATAATATTTTCTAGGGCTGGTGTGACTTGGTTTAAATCACTTGATACTTTTGCCGCATAGCCGTCTTCAAGAAGTGTCTCGTAACAACATTTTGCCAATTGATAGGCAGCATTTGTCCCTTTTGCTGGTTCTGTGACTTTGTCGTTGTAACCACAAGGTAAACCAGCATTGACATTTGAATTTGAGCGTCTTGTTGCGCGTGCTTCAAAGTATGTTGAAAGTGCATCACCCATTCCTGATACGAGGAATCTTGTTGGTGCTTGCGCAATAATTGTTGTATCGACAAGGACAACACTTGGGTTTTGCTTGAAATAAGCATAGTCATCAAATGTGCCGTCTTCATGATATAGGACAGCCGAGTGGCTTGTTGGTGCATCTGTTGCTGCAATAGTTGGCACGATGATTAAGTTGTGCCCTTCTGCTACTGATTTGGCTGTATCTATTGCTTTTCCTCCACCTAAACCAATTGTACAATCACAATTGGTTTGCTCTGCTATTGCTTTTAATCGCGCTACTTCTACACGTGAACTTTCGCCACCAAAATCGCTTATAACAAATTCGATGTTGAATTTTTGAGCTGTTTTTGTTAGTTTTTCTTGAACACGATTGATATCATCTTTATTCCCAATAAGAAGGGCTTTTTGACCAAATGTTTTAACAAAATATCCTAGGTTTAAGAGTTCATCTTCTCCTTGAACGTATTTTGATGGACTAATAAATGCTTTTCTCATCGTAATCTATCCTTTCTCTTACTTCCGTATTTCTTTATTTTATCTTTAACTCCATTAATTGTTTTTCAATTTCTGCTGTTGATTGATTTGCTTGAATTAATGCTGTAGCAACATATGTACCTTCAACTATTGCAACAGGATAAATTGTCACTTTCTTAGATGACAGTTCTGCTGCCATATCTAGGTTCATTTTGGCGCTTCCCAAATCATAGAAGGCAAAGATTTCTTCGGCATCATTGCTTTCAATTGCTTCAAGGATGGCTTCCATGCTTGTTCCAATTTCATCATTTTCAAGTCCGCCGGCTGCTGTAATCGGAACATTTTTAGCAATTTCACTCATTAATTTTTTAATGCCAAATGCTATTTGACTTACGTGTGAAACAATAACAATTCCTTTTTCCATTAGAGTACCCCCGCTTCTAATAATGTTTCAAATAGGTAGCCACTTGATTGTGCTCCTGGATCAATGTGACCAATTGAGCGTTCTCCTAGGTATGATGCACGACCTTTTTGTGCTTGCATTTCCGCTGTCTTATCAACATATGTTTGCATTATTGCTTGGTCGCGTTCTCCTGATTTTAGCGCCATGATGGCCGGTTCCCAGACATCAATCATCGTCTTCTGACCAATTGTGCATTCTCCCCTTTTTTTAAGTCCGCTTAGTCCTGCTTCGAGAATTTCAATAACATCTGTTGTCTGCTTGCTTTGCTTTGACATTTCTAAGAATGCTGTGCCATAAAGGGGACCAGATGCACCGCCAACTTTTCCAATGAGGGCCATTGCCGTTTTCTTGAAGAGTTCTGTTGGGTCGCTTGTTGTAAGCGGCTCTACCGTCTCTAATACAGCAGCCATCCCGCGCGCCATGTTGTTTCCATGATCGCCATCACCAATTGGGGTATCTAGGTCACTTAGATACGCTTTGTTTGCTTCTATTTTTGCGTTTAATAACTTAAACCATTTTTGAATATTTTCATTTGTAAACATCTTCTACCTCAACTTTTCCATGCAACTGTTTGCGCAGTTGCTTCTAAATATTTCAACCATTGTGTATCTTCGATACGTAATAATGTTAAAGACAAGCCACTCATATCTAGTGCCGTCATATAATTTCCGACCTTTGAAAACAAAATCTCAACATTTTCTACTGCTAAGGCTTTGTAAACATCGTCAGCAAAGACATATTGTTCCATTAGAGGCGTTGCCCCTAGGCCATTCACCAAAATTGCAAATTTTTCCTCTTTATTCCAATTAAATTCTTTTTTAAGACGTGATACCATTTCTAAAACAATTTCAGCTGATGTACACATTTTTTCCTTTTTATATCCTGGTTCACCATGAATTCCAACACCAAACTCGAGCATGTCTTCGTCTAAGATGAAGCCGGGTTTCCCCACTTCTGGGACTGTTGCACCAGTTAAAGCCACACCTATTGTTTTAAGTTGGGCATTGACACGCTTTCCTAGTTCAACTAATTGTTGGAGGCTTAGTCCAGCTTCTGCTGCTGCCCCTAAAATTTTATGAACAAATACTGTCCCCGCAACACCACGGCGACCTTGTGTGTATGTACTATTTTCAACGGCGATATCATCATCAACGATAACAATTCCAACTTCGATATCTTCAATTTCTGCTAAATCTTTTGCCATATCAAAGTTCATAATGTCACCTGAATAATTTTTGATAATTAAGAGGACACCCGCCCCTTGGTCTTGTTTGATAATTGCATCTAAGATTTGATCTGGTGTTGGCGCTGTGAATACTTGACCGCAAACAGCAGCCGAAAGCATCCCCACTCCGACAAATCCAGCATGTGCTGGTTCATGGCCGCTTCCACCGCCACTAATAAGTGCTACTTTGTTTGCTCCTTTTGTTTTGCGGCAAATTGTAAAGGAGTCTGCTGATTTCATGACAATATCTTGATGAACTTTAACAAACCCTGACACCATTTCTGTAAGAATGTCTTCTGGTTTATTGATAATTTTCTTCATTTTTGTACCTCTTTTCTTTAGTCGTTTTGCTTAGTTACTATACTATATCTTCAAGTGAAACTTTCACATCTTTTGCCGAAGCACGTCCAAGTTTTGCTTCAACTTCTTCCATTTTCTTATCATCGAGATTGTAAACAAATTTCATTGCTATGAAAATTAATACAGCTCCAATAAGCACAAATATTGCGGCAAAGTTTTTAACGTTTTGACCTACTATAACTGCTTGTTCTGCTACTTTTAGTGTTTGAACATAGCCAGTCATTGCCAGTCCAAATCCGATAATTGATGCTCCAAATCCTGATGATATTTTTCGGAATAATGTGATGATTGAGTAGACTGAACCTTCTTCTCTGTTGCCTGTTTCTGCTTCCATAAAGTCAATACAGTCAGAAATTAATGCCCAGACAAGCATTACAAAGGCTGCTTGGAGTATTCCTAGGAGTAATTGACAGATAATCCAGACATAAGGATTTGATACTGGTGTAAATAACATGAATAATGCCACGGCTATGCTGCCAATAAATGGATAAGATGAGAGCCATTTTTTGCCAAATCTCTTGACAAGTTTTGTTAAAAAGACAATCATTAATAATTGGGGCACATATGAAATTAACATGTTTAAACCAATCAAATCTGTTCTGTTGTAGTAGAGCATGTAGACGTATTGGTTGGTTGTGTTATTTGATTGGAGAAACATTAGCAGTGCTGATGATGCTAAAATTAAACCAAGCATTGGTCTTGTTTTAAGTGACCGACCAAATGTCACAAAGAAATGTGGTTTGCGTTCTTGATTTTCTGCGTCACTTTCTTCTTCTACGTGGACAATTCTTTCTGTACACATTTTAATTGTTCCCTGTAAGCAGACCCATGCAAATAGGCCTAAAATAATTGCTGTCCAAAAGAATCTGCCGCCAATTGGATCACCTGTTACTGTATTGTAGAGGAACATCGGTAAGATGACGCCCGCTGGGACATTTCCAAGTAATCCACCAATTGCTCGATATTTAGAAAGTTCTGTTCTCTCAAGTGAATCTGTTGCCATAACTGATGACATTGCGCCGTATGGCACGTTGACAATTGTATAGCACATATCCCATGTTACATATGAAATCGTACATATGAGCAATTTAACGCTGTATGATGCCGAGCTGATTGGCACAAACATGATGACACCTGCTGCTACAAGCATGATACTTCCCCAGAAAATAAATGGTTTGAATTTTCCGTTTTTGCCCGGTTTTATTTTGTCGACAATCGAACCTACTAGTGGATCATTTATTCCATCCCAAACTTTTGTTAGTAAAATCAAAATCCCAAAGTGGACTGGCGATATACCAACCACTGTTACATAGTATACCATAAAAAACGAACTGACCAACACAAATGATAAATTACAACCAAAATCTCCTAGTGCGTATCCAACTTTATCGCGCCACCCAAACGGTCTGGCATCTTTAACAACTTCTATTTTAGACATCTTCATTTCTCCTTTTTTTTTGCGTTATCTCCCTTTTTTACAAATTATTAATAAAAAGCGAGACTCCTGATATTATTAATAAGATATATGATAGTAACATGAACGTGCGCTGACTCATCTTTTGCAAGAGTGCGCCACCAATTATGATGCCGATAAATAGTGGTATAATTGCTATGACACTATAGATGACAATATTTGATGCTATCTGCCCTAAAAATAAACTTTGGATAAAAATAATACTATTTAAGATGAGCCACACCACTGAAAGTGTTGCTCTAAATGCTTCTTTTTGTTGTTGCTTTTTGCTCATGTATGCTACTAGTAGTGGACCACCTGAAACAAATAATCCATGAATAACCCCCGCAGCCCCTAAGGTTATTTTCTCCATATTCGATACCTTTTGCACTCCGGTTACATTATTTGTTGTTGCTTTTTGGGTCACATGACCAAATAAACCTTTTATTGCAACAGCTAGAATGAAAAACGGAAATATCGTCAACAGTATTTCTTTGGGTAAAAAATTATACCCAACTATCCCCAGCCCTAACCCAAGTGACATCCATAGGAGAATGATTTTGACTTGCATGCGATCAACATAGCGCCAATCTTTATAAAGAATATAGATGCTTGCAACTATCCCCGTAAAATTGAGGACGTGTTTTGCTGTTTCAAGATCAATAATCATAATAAGAAATGGCATTGCTAGCAGGGTTCCTGCAAATCCGGTGATGCCTTGGATGATATTTGCAAGCATGATGACTAGGCAAAATAGTATGAGAATAAGTATTGATATTTCCATTATTTACACCTTATTTCTGATATTTCACGAGGATTTTGGCAACGTCACTGTCTTTGCGGTAAAACACTGGTGGCTCTCCAATTGGGGCCGACACGATGTGCTTTCCACCACGATATTCTGTCCCACTCCAAAGATGAATCCAGTTGTCTTCTGGTAAGTATGCTTCCCAGACTTCTACACTTTGATCACATACTGGGGCAACTAGGATATCAGGACCAAACATAAACTGGTATTTTAGGTCATATGCTTCTTGATCATCTTCATAGTGCATGAAAATTGGTCTGTTGACTGGTGTCCCTTTTGTTGCTGCTTCTTCTACGAGTTGTTTGGTGTAGGCTGTTAGTGATTTAAACATGTTTGTAAATAGCGCAAAGTGTTGCATTGCATCGACATCATTATAGATTTGGAAGTTTTCTGTTGGTCGATTGCCTTCGTGTGTTCGCATAAATGGGGCAAATGTTGCCATTTCGGCCCATCTTAGGAATAATTCTTTTGATCTAGTATTGTTGTGTAGGCTTGTATAGCCACCAATATCACTATGGTTAAAAGCACATCCCGTCATTCCTGTTGAGAGAATTGAGGGGATAACTGATGCTAAGCCATCATCATATTCCCACATTACACTTTGATCTCCAGCCCACATTAATGTACAATATTTTTGGCTGCCGCTTGTTCCTGCGCGCATAAAGTAGACAATTTCCCCTAGTTTTCCACGCTCTTGGATGGCTTCATAATTTACTTTTGCCCAGAGTAGTGGCCATTTATTATGCATAATCATCGGGTCTGAGCCATCATGGAGGACAACATCCGTTGGTAAGTATTCACCAAAATCGGCCATCCAACCATCAAAACCAAAATCAATCATGTTGACTTTAATAATTTCTTTGAACCACTCAAATGCTTGCGGGTTGGTGAAGTCAACGATTCCACAATCAAATTCACCAAAGTCAACAAGGTAGATACCACCACTACCATTTTTTGCAAGGTAGCCATGTTCTGCTGCATGGGCGTAGAGTGTTCCATCATTACAAACATAGGGGTTGATGTATGACATAACGCGTAGTCCTTTGGCTTTCCACGCAAAAATTTTGGTGTCAAGTTTCGGATATATTGTTGATGACCATTTCCAATCCCAGAACAGTCGTTTACCAAATGAGGTCACGCGGATGCCTTCCCAATCTTGGATAAACACGCCTGCAACGGCAACATTGTTTGCGCGTAGTGTCTCGGTTACACTTTCAACACGCTCAGTTCCCCCTTGCACACCAACAATTACGCCTTCAAAGACCCAATCAGGGAGTGCTGGAGCTCGGCCAACAAAGTCTGTTAATACTTCAAGTAGATCGATGTAGTTTTCTGCAGAGCCGAAAATGATTTTTTCTGGTATTTCCCATACTTGTAATTCATGATATGTTTCGTTTTTGAAGTTAAATTCGGCATACGCAAATGAGGCAACATGAACAAAATATTTTTTTGTTGAGACAAATGTTTGTTCGGGGTAATAAGTTGTATAATAGTCACCACCTGCTTTATCTTTAACATCCGCAAGCCATGTTGTCATTGTTTTCTTATTTCGTCCAACTCCTGGTTCTGATGTCCATAGTGGGAAACTTTTTCCGCGAAGATTGAAATATGATGGTTGCTCACCACAACCATAAATTTTCTCTTCTTTTGTTGCAACAACTCTTAGCCAAAAGCGGTTAATTCCCGTTTCTTTGATCGTGGGAACAACAACTAATAGCCCCGTTTCACCTAAACAAATTTTTAATGTAAATGCTGTTTGCACTGATCCCTTACGTGAATAATGTAGTAACCAATGATCTGCTTGTGCTTCTGTATTTTGCAGATATAAGGGTGTGCGTTC
The DNA here is from genome assembly GCA_051652245.1 of Culicoidibacterales bacterium. Taxonomy (GTDB): domain Bacteria; phylum Bacillota_I; class Bacilli_A; order Culicoidibacterales; family Culicoidibacteraceae; genus BHER01. Next base: position 16,512 of record JBOFTV010000033.1, read on the forward strand.
ATTTATATTGTCTTCAATTTGATAGTTTCCACGGTACATATCAATTTCTTCTTCACCATGGCCAATAAAGAGCATGGCTGCATTTTGGCGGTCTGTAAAAATCGTCCGTCCGTTATAAATAATGTTGGTTTCTCCTGCTTTTTTTTCTAATTTAATTTGATTGTTTGCACGCAATAATTCCATTTTATTCATCCTCCTATTTATTTGAATTTTCAATTACTTTGATACTTGCTGAGAAGTCTTCACTACCAAAACCAGAGGCCATTGCTTGGTTGTAGACATCCATAACAATTGCTGTTGCTGGGAGGTCGAGGTCGAGTTTAGCAATAAGATTTCGGGCAATTGTTACATCTTTATACATGTTTTCAACTGAGAAGGCTGTTTCAAAATTATGCGTCCCGATTGCTTCGGCCTTTGTTTCTAAATAGAAGTTTTTGGCTCCACCTATGGCAATTGCTCCTTGAAATTGCTCCCAATTAATATCAAATTTAGCAGCTAACGTCATCATTTCATTGACACCATTTTGAATTTGCCCTACGAGCATGTTATGACAAATTTTCATAACGGACCCTTTTCCATTGGCTCCTAGGTATTCAATACTTGATCCGATGCAAGCAAGATATTTCTCAACTTTTGTAAAAATTTCATGGTCGCCACCAACATAAATTCCTAGTGTACCATCAATTGCAGCACGCTTTGATTTAACAACGGGTGCATCTAGCATGTGGGCCCCTAGGGCCTCAATTTTTTGTGCTAGTTCGATGCTGTCATAAGGTGAAATTGTACTCATGTCGATGAAAATTTGTCCTGGTTTAACGCTGCTGTATATCGATTCATGTACCGCTTTTACATGTTCTGCTTTGGGTACACTTGTGAAGATAATATCTGCTTTTTGGACAACTTCTTCACTATTTTTAGTCGCAATTGCTCCTAGTTCTCCTAGTTGTTTAACTTTTTGTTCATTAAAATCGAAGACGTAGACTGTTTCTCCACTTTTCTTAACAAGGTTTTCTGCCATTGATTCACCCATAATTCCTAGACCAATAAATCCTAATTTCATTGCTTTCCACTCCTTTTTTTTTTAACATTCAATAACCGGTAGGTTTAAGTATTCGGCCATTTGTTTTAGCTGGCTTGTCACATCACCGTAGACGAGCGCAAAATGCGGTTCGAAGCCTTCTTTTAAGGAAAGCTTAATAAAGTTTGTTACGTCTGTTTCAAGTTTAATTTCTGCTGATGTTCCATTATAAGAATTTGGTACGTCTAGTGCTTGACCTTTACTGATGATAAAGCGGTATCCCTCGGGGCCAAAACCGACTCTAAAAAGGGTCACTTGACCTGGTTTTAAGCCAAATTCCATGGCAAATCCAAGCTTCCTATTGGGATGTAGACCCGCTGTTGCACCCGTTTTCTGATTTGCTAGGGAGTAGGGGCCAAAGCCACAATGCCAGAGGACGATTGTATTTTCTACTGCTTTAAAATGGACAACATCACCCAAGTATGTTGCTAACCCGCCAGTCATTTCTTTCAAAATATACATTGAAAGCGATCCATGAATATCAGTTTCACAACTCGTAGGAAATCCCTGCTCCGTTAACTGTGAGAAAATCCCGCAAGGCGCAGCCTTCAATTCGGTAAAAAAATCGGGCCAGCATCTCATCGCAATCGACTTTAACTTGTCGTCGGCTATTTTTTGTTTGACACAGCTAACAAACTGGGCAAACTTTTTGACATTTTCATCTGTTTTATGAAGTCCAATAACACGCTTTTGAGCATAGTCAATTTCGCTGTTGTAGACTTCGGGTGGTAATTGTTTTGCTTGCTCAAATGTTTTGGCTAAATCATATGTTTTTAGTTCGACACCAAATGTTTTAGCAAGTGCTTTGTCATCACTTCCAGAGAAGAAAAAGCCATTAGGATATGTACCAATTACACCAAGTTTTAAGGAATTAACGCGTGAAATTACAGCTAGGATTTCGAGTTTTTCTTGAAGCTCTGCTTGGAGTTCTGTTTCACTTGGATTTCCGATCAGTGATAGTGCTTTTTTTTGCTGATTATATAAGACATTTGCTGTACTCATCATTCCCGTTAGCGAATTTAGGCGTAGCCAGCCGCCAACACTTGGTTCTCTTACCCCCCAACACAGAAGTGGTTTAGTTGTCTGTTCGAGGACATTTAAGATAAATTCACCATCGGTAAATGTGATGTTCTGAAAGACAATGATTTGGGCATCGTTTGCATGTGTTTGAACAAATGAGCGCAAGCTTTCGGCATCTGTTAATAAATCAGGTGGTGAAATTACCGTTTTTGCTATTGTTTCCAGTAGTGCCTTACTTTCTTTGAAATATTTTCTTGCTGTTTCAACATCAAATGTAAGACGTGCAACGGGTAGATATAAAATTTTCTCTTTCATCCTAATAATCTCCTTTGTTTGTGTTTAATAATTTACTTTTGTGTTTTCCCCCTTGATGCCTATTTTTGCTCCTTGTGCTGTAAAACGCGTTGTCTCTTTGTGAGAATAGAGCCATTTATTGACCTTAAAGAGGGTTCCCTCTGGTTTGGCAATATCGGCATTAGTCCCTTTTGGTAAGATAACAATTGATTTAAAGCCTTCTTTTAAGACGCTGCAGGGAGCAAAATGGAGGACTTTTGCCTCTAGTTCAATCCCCACGCCTTTAGGGATGTAAAATGCTGAAATTTTGGCTGAATCATAGCTGCCATCAACAATATCGGAAAATGAGCCTAGGAGTAATACCATGTCTGTGACAGCGATATTAACTTCGGGGCTTTTGTGATATTCTAAGGCATTTAATTGATGCGTGTTGCCATTACAAATTCCGACTTGGATTTGTTGATACCCATAAATTGATGCTTCAATTTGCTTGCTTTGCTCTAGTTGCTCTAGTGCTGTTATTGAGGGAATATAGCTATTCCCTTCTACTGGAATTTCTGTCTGTTCTTCCACGAATTGGCACAGTTTTGTGGTATCAATTTCTGTGATAACGCGCCCAAATTTTGCAAATTCGCGGGCATTAACATCGAATAGTGTTAGCGTCGGATTATTTTGTTGTAATAATTTTATGTCCATTTTTATCACCCTCTACTCTTCTGTAATCGTTTCATCCCAAGCTTTTGTAAAAATTCCTAAACCATAATCCGTAAAGGGGTGGTAAAAGCTTGCTTTGTAGACATCTAAACCACATGTTACGATATCAGCACCCGCACGTGCAGCTTTGGCAATTTGATGACCATTTCGAATAGCGGCAACAATAATTTCTGTTTTGTAGCCATAGTTGCGATAGATTTCAACAATTTCTTCGATATATTCAAAGGCATCGTCGCCACTATTTTCTTTCCAACCAACAAATGGTGAAACAAATTTAGCGCCGATTTTTGCTGGTACCATTGCTTGTGATGCCGAGAAAACAAGTGTTACATTTGTTCGAATCCCTTGTTGTTCAAGACGTCTTGCTGCTGTTAGACCTGACTCTGTACAAGGAATTTTGATGATAAAATTCTTTGAAAGAGCGGCAACTTTAATTCCTTCTTTTACAATTTCTTCTGCAACATCTAAATGTGGGTTGATTTCGACTGAAATCGGAAAATCTGGGCGGTCTTTAAACTCCGCCGCAAGTTCTTTTAATACTGTGAAAAATGGTTTTCCACTTAACTGAATGTGTCGTGGATTTGTTGTTACCCCATCAATACCGAATGTTTCTACCGCATAGCGAATTTCTTCAATCTTTGCACTGTCTAAAAAATATTTCATAATATACCTCCATTTTTTATTAATTAGTTTTATTAATTAACTAACCTTAGTTAAAATTATAAGCGCTTTCAAAAAATAAGTCAATATAATTATTCAGTTTTTTGTTTACCTTGGTTTGAGCCTAATAACGCTGATTACTCCTGAAAAACCCATCTTTTTTTTGTTAATATTGCGTAGAGGGCGATTTTTCGTAAAAAAAAGGCGGATAAATCGCTGTTTTGGTGGATTTATCCGCTGGTGTATATTATTGTGCATCATTCCTCTTTTTTCTTGAATATGCTACTATTAGAGACCCTAGTAATATTAGTGTTGCACTCATTGTTCCAATAGTGTTGGTGGGTTCTCCTGTTTGGGGAAGTTCTGTTGCTGTTCCCAAAACAACGGTGGTCGCTGTGTCTGAGGTGATGCCATTTGCTGTTGTTGCTGTTGCTGTAATTATTTGACCCTCGATGAGCGTTATTTTAACTGTTATTTCCCATGTTTGATTGCTAGTTTCTGTGCTGATTGTTTCACCATTGGGGAGGGTGATGTTTACTGTCGTGTTTAGTTGACTTTGGCCTGTTATGACTGTTTGATTTGCTCTAATTGGATTGAAAATTGGGGGTTCGGGTTTGACTAAGTTGGGATTGCTGATTACTGTTATTTGTTGCGTTTTTGAGGTTCCACCAAATTTATCTGTGGCTGTTATCATAATTGTTTGGTCTGCTAAAAGTTCTTCCGCAACGATTATTTCCCATGTTTCATCTTTACTTTCAACTTCAATTATTTGGCTATTTGGGAGCAGTATTTGGACGAGCGAACCAGCTGTTGCTGTTCCTGATATTTTTGTGTTTTTTCCTGATAGAATTTGATTAACTTCTACTGTTGGTGGATTATGTGTTACCGTAATTTCAATATCTAATGAATGGATTCCGTTGAATTTGGGTTCTGCTTCACTTAATTCACCCCGGAGAATATTTGCTGTCGTGTTTTCATTAAATTCTAGTGTTGCTACCTGCATTCCACCTTCAGTTTTTATTTTTTCTAGTGATTCTGGTGTGATTCTGACATTTCTTGCTATTTCATTTGTCTCTACGTTTGTTGCCTTGGCATCGGTCGCTGCTAAAATGGTTGCCTCTAGTGTCCCAGTTTCTTTGTTCTGATCCACGTCATAGATATCTACTGTGATATTATTTGCTGATAGAAGATATTTGGCACTCCTGTTGCCAACTTTTGCCGTTACTTCTACTTTTGTTTCTGCTTCTGTGCTGAATATTATTTGGTAGGCTCCACCTTCAGTTATGTCCGCTAGTAGTGTTGTCTTTGTGATGCCAATTTCATTGTGATTTTCACTTGTTATTGCGGTTGCGGTTGCGCGGGAAATAAGCTCTGTAGCGGTTGCGCTTTTAGCTTCTTCATAGCTTATCATGAAATCATTTGCGCTGATTATTTCCCGCTTTTCTTCATTTGTAGTGACTGCTGTTTTTACGGTAGCATCTACTATGACTTGGGTTCCACTCGCTGTTTTAAAAATGACTTTATAGGTACCTAATTGCGTAATTTCTGTTAGTCCTGTTGCCTCTGTTATTTCTATTCCAATGCCTGTTTCTGTTGCTTTCGCGGTTGCTGACGCCGCTGTAATTAGTGCTGTTGTATCAGCACTTTGAGCATCTTTTAATGATATTGTGAAATCATTTGCTGTTACCATTTCGTCCGTTTGAGGGTCGATGACGACGACTGTTTTTATCGTTGCGTCAACACTTACTTCTGTTCCTTTTGTTGTTTTAAATGTTAGGTTAGCTCTTCCGGGATGAATAATTTCTCTGTGTCCACTTACCTCTGTGATTTCGACTGCCTCTCCTGTTGATATCATTTTGGCACTTGCATTTGCAGCCCTAATCAATACTGCTATATCTGCACTTTGAATATCCTTTAGTGACATCGTAAAATCATTGGCCATGATGATTTCATTTGGTTGTGGGTCAACTATAACTTTTGTCCTAATTGTTGCTTCAACTGTTGCTTCTGTTCCCGCTGCTGTTTTAAATGTGACGGGGTATTGACCTGGCTGTGTAATTTCTTTAAGTTGTGTTACTTCTATGATTTTAACGACTTCGCCCGTTGCTGTTATTTTTGCACTTGCTTTGGTGGCTGTAATTAATGCTATCGTATCTGCATTTTGGGCCTCTGTTAATGACATTGCAAACTCGTTGGCTCCTATTGTTTCTCCTGTTTGGGGATTGATCACTACTGTTGTCTTGATTGTTGCTCCCACTACTACTTCTGTTCCATGTGCTGTTTTAAATGTAATTGGGTATTCTCCAGGCTGCTTGATTCCTGCAAGTCCGATTGCTCCTGTGATTTCGACCACTTCGCCTGTTGCTGTTAACCTTGCACTTGCTGAGGCTGCTCTAACCAGAGCCGATATATCTGCATTTTGAGCATCTGTTAATGACATTGTAAACTCGTTGGCCATTAGTGTTTCTGCTGTCTCCAAATCGACTACTACAGCTGTTTTTAGTGTTGCATTCACTGTTACTTCCGTTCCTTTTTCCGTTTTAAACGTGATGTTATATTCTCCGGGCCAACTAAATTGCTCATTCCCCATTACCTCCGTGATGTCAACTGCTACTCCCGTTTCTGTTACCTTCGCACTTGCGCCTGCTGCTGTAATTAATCCTCGTATATCTGCACTTTGAGCATCAGCTACCGACATTGTAAAGTCATTAGCCATTAGTGTTTCTGTTGTTTGGGGGTCATTTACTATTGTAGTCCTAATGATTGCATCTACTACTATCATAGTTCCTTTTGTTGTCCTAAATGTTATTTTATATACTCCCGACTGGATAATTCCTGTAAGTTCCGTTGCAAATGTGATCCCGACGGCTTCGCCTGTTGATATAACTTTTGCGCTTGCGCTGGCTGCTGTGATTAACTCTCCTATATCTGAATTTTGCGCATCCACTAATGACATTGTAAAATCATTTGCCATAATTGTTTCGTCCATTTCCGGATTAATTATAACGGTTGTTTTGATGATTGCATCTACTACTGCTTGTGTTCCTTTTGCTGTTCTAAATGTTAATTTATAGTCTCCCGGTTGTGTAATTTGGTCTAGTCCTATTGCTTCTACAATTTCAACTGCTTCCCCTGTTACTGTTACTTTTGCACTTGCTTTTGCTGCTGTAATTAATGCTATTGCATTGGCATTTTGGGCATCAAATAATGACATCGTAAAATTGTCTGCACTTATGGTTTCACCTACTTCTGGATTAGTTGCTACAGCTGTTTTAATGGTTGCATCCACTGTTGCCTGCGTGCCTGTTGCCGTTTTGAAAGTTACTTTATAGTCTCCGGGTTGGCTAATTCCCACGAGTCCACCTGCCTCTGTAATTTCCACACTTACACCTGTTGCGGTTATTTTTGCGCTCGCTTTGGCTGCTGTAATCACAGTTTCAAGATTCCCACTTTGGGCTTCCGCAAGCGACATTATGAAATCATTTGCCATAATTGTTTCGCTCGTTTCTGGATTAATTACGATGGTTGTATTAATTGTGGCGTCTACTACTGTCTGTGTTCCTTTTGCTGTTTTAAATGTCACTTTATAGACACCGGGCTGCATTATTGTTCCTAATCCTGTTGCATCTGTGATTTCAACTGCTTCTCCTGTTGTTGTCACCTTTGCACTTGCTACCGCTGCTCCAACCAATACGACTATATCTGCACTTTGGGCAGCAGCTAATGACAGCGTAAAATTATTTGCTATGATTGTTTCTCCTGTTAGTGGGTCTACTACCACTCCTGTTCTAATGGTTGCATCAACTATAGCCTGCGTTCCTTTTGCTGTTTTAAATGTTACACTATATACACCGCTATCAATAATTCCTTCTAATCCTGTTGCTTCTGTGATTTCAACTACTTCTCCTGTTGTTGTCACTTTTGCACTTGCTACTGCTGCTTCAACCAATGCTTTTGTGTCTGCGCTTTGAGCATTAGCTAATGACAGCGTAAAATTATTTGCTATGATTGTTTCAGCTGTTTCCGGATCAACGATGACTGCTGTTTTAATCGTTGCTTCCACCACTACCGCTGTTCCTTTCACCGTTTTAAAGGCTACTTTATAGCCTCCAGGTTGGTTAATTTCTTCAAGACCAGTTGCTTCGGTGATTTCCACATTTACTCCTGTTGTAGTTACTTTTGCGCTCGCTTTGGCTGCTCTAATCAAGTCAGATCTTGTCGCACTTTGGGCATCCAACAGTGACATCGTAAAATCATTGGCACTGATTGTTTCGTCCATTACCGGATCTATGGCTACGGCTGTTTTAATTGTTGCATCTACTATTACCTCGGTTCCTTTCACCGTTTTAAAGGCTACTTTATATGCTCCGTGTTGGATTATTCCTTCAAGGCCCATTACTTCTGTAATTTCTACATTTACTCCTGTTATGTCCACTTTCGCACTTGCTGATGCAGCCCTAATTAAGGTTGCTACATCTGCACTTTGGGCATCCAACAATGACATCGTAAAATCATTGGCACTGATTATTTCCCCCATTTCTGGATTGGTAATAACCGCTGTTTTTATCGTTGTTTCGACCACTACCCTAGTCCCTTTCACCGTTCTGAAGGTTACTTTATAGACACCGGGTTGGCTAATCCCCTCTAGACCAATTACTTCGGTGATTTCTACGCTTACTCCTGTTGAGGTTACTTTTGCGCTTGCTGATGCTACTCCAATTAAGGTTGCTATATCAGCACTTTGGGCATTTAGTAGTGACATCGTAAAATCATTGGCACTGATTGTTTCTTCCGTTTCTGTATCTATGACTACGGCTGTTTTTATCGTTGCTTCCACTACTACCGCGGTTCCCTTCACCGTTTTGAAGGCTACTTTATAGACCCCAGGTTGGTTAACTCCTCCTAGACCGGTTGCTTCTGTGATTTCAACGTTTAATCCCGTTGAAATCACTTTTGCACTTGCTGTTGCTTCCCTAATTAAGGTTGTAATATCTGCACTTTGAGCTTCTATTAATGACATCGTAAAATCATTGGCACTGA
>JBOFTV010000034.1:0-1700 GCA_051652245.1 Culicoidibacterales bacterium
CTGGCAACAATGCGTTGTCTTTCTTCCCAAGATTTTATTATTATATTCATAGTGTCCTCCTTCTGATAGTACATTAATTATATCATGCCTAGGCATGATATAATTAAAATCCATCACGCAACTATCCTATCACACTGGGCCCTCTTGACTATCCACTATTCACTATTTATTTCAAAACAAAAGTAACCAAATGGGATATCCTTTTCTTTCAGTTTTAGTTCCTTCTTTGCTTTTTCAAACAAAAACAAAATGTACTCTGGTAAAAATGCTTTGAACCTCAGCCAAGCTGCCTGATATGCCATTATATCTCCTGTTTTACATAATGGAAACCTTATTTTCGCCCATTTTTTCTCCTCTGGGCTCATCAGATGATATTCTTTACCAATATTATTCGATAAATATTCAATATATTCTTCCTCTGAAAAATTATCTTGGCAACTGATGAAAAACATGTATTCGTCCAATTCTAATTGTCTATCCAAGGCTTGGTTTCTGTAAAAAGGAATCATTCTTACATACTCTGTTGTCACATTAGAAGCAATAATTTGAACTATCATTAAATCTAATTCCATTAATGGAAGATAAAAATGATATCTTCCTGCATGAAATACAGTCTGATCATACACTATCTCATTGATTTTTCCTTCTTGTCTTTCAATAATCAACTTCATTTGCTCTCTCCTAACTTCCGTTTTTTTCTTACCCAAATTATACAAACAATCAGTTTGCTATTCTTATAATTAATCTTGGCTTTTTTCACATTCACTCCATTATTTGCTGTTTATTTTAAAACAGAAATACCCAAAAGCCAAATCTTTTTCCTTGAGCATCATCTCTTGCTTCGCAATTTCAAACAAAACAGGAATATACTCTGGAAGAAATATTTTAATCCTTCCTAAGGCACCATGATAAGCTTTTATATCACCCATTTTACATAATGGATAGCTTATTGTTGCCCACCTTTTTTCTTCTCTCATCATCAAATAATAATTTTTACCGATGTGTTTTTCAAAGTGGTGAATTAATTCCTGATATGAAAAATTATCTCTGCATTTTATCATAAGCGGATACTCATCAAATTCTATCTGCTTGTTTAAAATATAATTTTTATAAATTGGTGTAATTTTCAGAAACTCCGTTGTTTCGTTTGAATTGATTATTTTATTAATAATGTTCTCTAGTCCAATCAATGTAGGAGTAAAGGTATCACCGCTTCCATAAAATATGGTGTAATTATGTACTATTTCATTTATTTTATTTTCTTTTTTCATAAAATTATTATTCATTTTATGTCCTCCTTAAATCAATTTCTAAAGCGGATGCCATTTCCTTTGCCCAGGTGCATGGCTTCGTTGTCGTATAATTATTGTATTACTCTTGGCTCATTTTTTTTCTTAAGTGCCAGTCTTTTTAGTTTGGACTTTTTTTCTTTTTTTTCTGGGTAACTCTATTGGTCTTTCAACCTTATAGCTTCCGTCTAAGTACGCTTTTTCAAATTTTGTTTCATTTGTTGCAGGTTTCATGATAAGTAAAAATAATAGAAACATGATTATAGCGCTAACAATACCAAACATAGTAAATAATAAAAATATCCCTATTGCTTCGAGTCTGTCTCTCCCTAAAATAAATAAGAAGCCCACTATCAAATAGACATAAAATAATACTGCCACAGTGAAACAAAAAATAAGATTAAGCAAAGC
>JBOFTV010000035.1:0-3069 GCA_051652245.1 Culicoidibacterales bacterium
GAACATTTATACCACTATACCAGACAGGAAGGAAGTATAATATTAAACCATATGTTAAAAATTATCAACTAGCACCAATTTCACCGACGGTTTACTATAAAAATGTGGAATTAGTGTAATAATAATGTAAAAAATGTCGCTCACTTTGTGTGGAGGCATTTTTTATTTTACTGTCAAGCGTATATTAAAATGCCCTACGAAAATCTAAACAAGATCCTCAAAACTGGTGTGATGTTTTTGGGAATTGTAGTAAGATAAAAATGAACTGTGTCGCACCAGTTTTGTTGGTTGGGAGGTAATATTTGTTGTCTGACTCCTTCTAAGATAACAGGTAACTAGTTAGCAAAAATAGAACCAAGACGTTAAGTTTTTGGCTTCAATATGATGTTTTGTGATAATGATTTTTGAGCCATCATAATAATTTTTCTTGTTTTTCTTCGCAGTTTGAATCAGGCTACGAATAATAAAAAAGTTCTCCATGTACAACTCACTTCTAAAATAACCCAAAACCTTTTATCTTTGTCACCATCATTCGTATAGCCTGTTGCACCATATTGTTATCAAATGCTACTTCAAAATCAGCAGCAAATCACATATGTCTGCCTGATATTGAAGCAAACGCTCCACTAAAAGTTTCTCCGGATGGAATGGATTGTCTACTTTCGGAGAACGTATGTTCGCTTCGTAATCTATTACATCTAGTTGTATTTCTGCCAATGCTACTGCCTCTTTAATCTCAGCACGCTGATGGATTTCATATAGTGTGCCTTTTCTTTCCACAATACATGGGTATTAGACCATCCAGTATAGCCAAGTAAAATACCCATCGCTAAAATTGCATCAAGTCCTCTTGTTGCACATGCTTGTAATATGTCTATTGTTGGTGTTGACACAACATGCACCCATAAAAAAGCCTCATTTTGTCGTACAGAGCAACCAATTTTTGTTGCAGCACGAAGCTTATTTCCATAGGCATCTACTAGATTTTCGATGATGGTGTAGCCATTATATTCTTTCATTGTTAAGTCAACCTTTCGCATGGCATTTCAACTCCTTAGTTTTCAGTATACACGGAAATGGAGAGAAAAGCATTTTTTTTAAAATTTTCCCCCTAGGGGGAAAAGGATTGAGGACATTATCATATACGTGTTACTTACGTGTTACTTTATCCAATACTCATGGTTGACATTTTCGTTGGTAAATGTTAAAATTTTATTAAAATTAGGAAGGAGGGGGGAAAAATGTGGGAAGAAAATTCAGAAGAAGTCCTTAACGAGATGATAGAAATGTTCGAAAGTGAAGCACTACAAGTGAATGACAGTTTGGATTGGACATTTATTACAGGGTATTTCATTTATACAGGAACACAATAATTTTTGGAAATAATGAAGTTAAATGTAAGCGAGGAAAAACTTCCTCGTTTTACTAAAATTAGGGGGTGAAACAGTGCGATTAGAGGATGTAACAATAAAATATAAGAGAACTTGTATTTTTACAAAAATAAATCATCATTTTTCGGAGGGGACGATAACGCATATTATTGGAGAAAATGGCAGTGGGAAATCTACTTTGCTGAAGGCGATATATGGTGCAATAAAATTTGAAGGAAAGATACTAAAAAAATCAAATAGGATGGGCTACGTTGCGTCATATGTGCAATGTCCTTCCGAACTTACAGGAAAAGAACTTGTCGAATTTTATCGTTATGGTGGCGCGCAAGAAAAAGAACTATTATTAGAATTGGAAACGAGATTAAAAATAGCAGACTTTTACACGTCCAAGTATAAAAATATGAGTGATGGTCAAAAAAGAAAGATTCAAATATGTTGTGCGCTAATTGTTAATCCAGAATTACTTTTACTTGATGAGCTAACAACTGGTTTAGACAAAGTATCGAGGGAAGAAATAGTATCGTTAGTAAAAATGCTAAGCGAAAAGTATGGGGTTACAGTAATAAATGCAACGCACTCGTTTTTTGATATTGACGTGTTAGAGGGAACCGTATTACAAGTAGACACCGGGAGGAAAGCGCTAGTTAAGGTTGAGAGAACTAAAGAACAACTGAAGGATTATTTTTTATTAGGGGGAGAATTATGAAACTATTTAAGTTTGAGTGCTTGCGTTTCATTAGGCAAAAAAACATTATATTTGCAGTAATTCTGTTTTTCGCACTCTTTATGTTTACTTTTTTTTTACAGAGCACGTTTTATAATGCTGTAGATGGAAACAATGGAATATTTATTCTTAATATTTATAAGGGACTTTCACAATTTTCAATGTTTCTATTTGCCCCAATTACTGCGAATTCTTTTGCAAAAGATTATGAGGATAAAACAATTGTGTACTACTATCAAAGAAGTGTTAGTGGTCTGAGTTACTATTGGATAAAAGTGTCAGTGTATCTGATGTTTATTTGTACTGTCTATTCTATATACATGGTAGCGTTAATGTTTTTCTTTCCAATAGCTACTGGTTTGTATTTACAAGTTTATGTTTTATTACTGTTTATCATTATTTATTCAGTCGCTGTTGGATTAATGTCATCTTTTTTATTTAGACGAAAAATATCGGCAATTATTTTCACCTTCTTCTTTTGGTTTTTTATCGCAACCGTTAACGCTAATGTTAATCTCCCATTTCCAGGTATGTACACAATTATTGATACAAATAGTTATACAAATACTTTTGTTCATACACTTTTCACGCAAAAAAGTCCATCTTTTCACGCAACACCAAGTATTATAGAGCATGTGAGTTTTAATACTTCATTAGCAATAAGCGTGATTTGGTCAGGGATGCCTCTAGTATTTGGGAGTTTATTTTCTTGGAGGTGGATGAAAAATGCGGTATAACACACTTGGTATTGCTGTAACGGCCCAATGCAACGCTGAATGCGATATGTGTTGCTTTTCGTGTTCTCCTAAAAGAAAAGAGAAAAGTTTGCTTGCTGATGGAACATTTATACCACTATACCAGACAGGAAGGAAGTATAATATTAAACCATATGTTAAAAATTATCAACTAGCACCAATTTCACCGACGGTTTACTATAAAAATGTGGAATTAGTG
>JBOFTV010000036.1:0-4710 GCA_051652245.1 Culicoidibacterales bacterium
GGTATGTTCTGGCAACAATGCGTTGTCTTTGCACCCAAGATTTTATTATTATATTCATAGTGTCCTCCTTCTGATAGTACATTAATTATATCATGCCTAGGCATGATATAATTAAAATCCATCACGCAACTATCCTATCACACTGAGGCTGAGCCAATAAACGAACCGTTTTCTTTCGAATAATCTAATATTATTTTTCTGGCAAGCTGATTTTTTTTGAAAAAATCCACGCTTAATTCTCCTTTATTCTTATTTTAATAAATTTGTTTTTCCCTTTTTGTAATATAAATTCTGAAGGGAATTCAATGATTTCGTTACTTTCCACTACTTTTGAATCTATTCTAATTCCTTTTCCTGTAATTAGTTTACGCGCCTCTGATGTGGAAGCTGCAAATCCAACATCAACAAGAAGTCTAAATAAATCCTTATTTCCGGTGGTAAATTCATCAATATTCTCTGGAATTTTTTTATTAGCAATATTCAAATACTTTGTCTTTGCTTCACTTTTTTGCAATTCATCATATAACTCTGATACAATTGTATCGGCATATAAAAAATGTGCTTCTCTCATCATTCCCTGATTAATCAAGCTAACATATTCTTCTTCCTTAACATCAGTGGTTAATTTAAAATATGATTCTAGAATTTCATCTGGGATTTTCATGCACTTCTGATACATCATATGTGGTTCATCATTTAAAGCAATATAATTATCAAGCGATTTACTCATTTTTTGTTTCCCATCGAGACCAATTAGTAATGGAAAAGTCACCACATTTTGCTGTTTTATATCATAATTTTTTTGTAACTCACGGCCCACAAGTAAGTTAAATGTCTGATCGGTTCCTCCAACTTCTATATCACATTCAATAGCAACAGAATCATATCCTTGTAATAATGGATAAATTAGTTCTTGCATTCCTATTGGCATATTTTGTTGGTACCGAGAAGCAAAGTCTTGTCTCTGAAGTAATTGAGAAACGGTATACTTAGAAAGTAATTCTATTATTTCCTCAAGTGACAGTTTTTTTAACCATTCAGAATTATAAACAACTTTTGTTTTTGAAACATCTAGTACCTTTTCTATTTGCTTAAAATAGGTCAATCCATTAATTCTGGTTTCTTCATATGTTAATTGAGGTCTTGTTTTTCTTTTGTCTGTTGGATCACCAATCATCCCTGTATAATCACCGATTATAAAATAAATTTCATTACCTAGTAACTGCATTTTTTTCAGCTGTCTCAAAATAACATAATGGCCTAAGTGTAAGTCAGGTCGACTAGGGTCAGCACCTAATTTTATTTTCGAGTTCCCTACTAACATATCTTTTTTAAATTGAATTTCATCACAAATAAATTCAGCGTTTTTTAAAATTTCTTCATAAATTATACTTTTCTTAATCATTTTTTTCGTCAAGTAGACTAACTCGACTTCCTCTCTCTCTTTATTCTATTCTTTATTTTGTGAGGGCAAGTCTGCTACCCCCTCACAAAACCGTACGTGCGATTTTCACGCATACGGCTCTTCATATCTTATCTTTTCGTCACACCCAGATGTTCACATAGATTTTCGGTCTTGGCATTTGATACCCTTTCCATATGCGTTCAAATATCGCCCAACTCATGCTTTTCTTTTGATGTCTTTTATTTAATCTTTTATAGTAATTAAACCACCTCACTTCATAGAATGATTCAAGAAACGCAACTATCCTATCACACTGGGTCAAAAGGATATTCTATAAAAATAGCTTTCATACTTTTAATCAAAAATCTATTTTCTTTTACACCTAAAATAAAAATTGTATAATTATCTTTTTTAAGCATATCGATAAGTGGTTTGAGTGGCAAAACATGACTATAAGGCATCCCTGTAAAAAAAAGAGCACTTCGAACTGAAATATTTTTTCCATTCATTTATTACACTACATTTTCTTTATATCTTTTTTGCCTAATTCATCATATAACTCTTCTTTTTCCAAGTTTGATATCTTAATTATTTCAAGTTCGTCAATAATTTTCACATTATTATGTTCTGCTAATTTTATTATTTTTGGTAGGTATTTATGTGTAGCAGTAGTCCATGTTACTATATTTCCTAAATTTGTTTCAATACTTAAATTAAAGTAATAAACCATATAAAACTGAATTCCCATTCTTTTAAATGGAGTGATGGTTATAGACTTAACTTCATTCTGCCAACAGTATATTGTTGTATTCGCCCCAAAATGATGCTCTATTTCATTTTTATCCACATAACAAAAATTACTTTGCTTGTGATTTTTGAATTCTGCCTTATCGAATATAAAATCCGTTAAAATTAGAGGTTTTTGATTATTCATAACAATTTCTCCTTTAATTTAATATTTTATAAATTCATTTTAACACATCACTTTCAAAAAAGAAAGCGCGGGTTTTCGACACTTGCTCTCCAGCTAAAAAGAGCTAAATCCCCTAGCCAAAGGCTTGAGGGCTATTTTTTTGTCAAATTCCCTACTTTATTATTGCGTAATGTTACGTAATGTGGTATAATGATTAAAATGGAGGTTGATTTACATGCGATTAAAGGTTTCACATTCTAAGAACGCTGCTTCACTTTATGTCATTAAATCTGTATACGAAAATAAAAAGAGAACGACCAAAGTCGTCGAAAAGTTAGGTACTTATGCTGATATTCAACAAAGATTACATGGTGAAGATCCCATTGCTTGGGCTAAAGACTACATTAAAGCACTCAACGATAAAGAAAAACAAGGCAAACAAGAGGTTATCGTGCGACTTTCCTCTTATAAAAATATCCAGCATGACCAAACAAGGTGTTTCAATGCGGGATATCTATTTTTACAGCATATCTACTTTCAGCTTGGATTAAATAAAATTTGTGCTGATATTTCAGTACAACATAAATTCTCATACGATCTAAATGCTATCTTATCTTCGCTATTATATGGAAGAATTCTTTCCCCTTCGTCCAAACTTTCTACCGTACAATATGCAAAAACACTGCTTGAGCCACAAGACCTCAATATTCAGCAGGTTTACCGTGCATTAACAGTTCTCAATAAATCATCTGATGTTATTCAAGCTGCCATCTACAAAAATAGTTTAAGCATTGAAAAATGCAATACCTCTGTATTATATTATGATTGTACAAACTACTTCTTTGAAATTGAACAAGAATCTGGACTAAAGCAATATGGTATTTCCAAAGAAAACAGACCCAATCCAATTGTCCAGATGGGGTTATTTATGGATGCAGATGGTATCCCACTAGCTTTTAGTATCAATAAGGGAAATACGAATGAACAAGTCACATTAAAGCCCCTTGAGCAGAAAATCATCTCTGATTTTGGTTGTGCAAACTTTATTGTTTGTACAGATGCAGGTCTTGCTTCCCATGGTAATAGCGTTTTTAACAACATTAAAAATAGAGGCTTTATCACAACTCAATCCGTTAAAAAGCTCAAAGGCTTCTTAAGACAATGGGTTCTTTCACGCTCAAACTGGAAGCTTGCTTTAGATGATAGTAAAACATACTGCCTTGATGACATCGACGACCAAGCATATCAAGATGCTATATTTTATAAAGAGCGGTGGATTAATGAAAATGGCTTAGAACAGAGACTCATTGTTACATATTCACCTAAATACCGTAACTATCAGCAAACAATTCGCCAAAACCAAATTGATCGAGCTGCAAAAAAACTAGAGAACAATCCAAAAAGCATTGGGAAATCAAGACCAAATGACTTCAAGCGCTTTATTACAAAAACAAGTATCACTGAAGATGGTGAGGCAGCCTGTAAAGAACACTACACACTTAATGAAGCTCAAATAGCCCATGAGCAACAATACGACGGTATTTATGCCGTATGCACCAATGTTGAGTCAACAGTAGCCGAAATCATATCCCTCAATAAAAAGAGATGGGAAGTCGAAGAATGCTTCCGTATTATGAAAAGTGATTTCAAAGCACGACCAGTATTTTTAAGCCGGGATGACCGGATTGAAGCACATTTTATGACTTGTTATCTTTCTTTGGTATTATACCGCTTCTTAGAAAAGAAGCTTAATTATCGCTTCACATGCACAGAAATCCTCGCTACATTACGAGATATGAATTTATTAAAGGTTAAAAGTGATGGCTATATTCCCACTTATGTCCGCACTGAATTAACTGATGCATTACATGAGGCTTTCGATTTTAGAACAGATTATGAAATCAATAGTATCGCTCATATTAGAAAAATAATAAAAAAAGTTAAAAAAAGCAAGTTCTAACGCAAAAAGTACTCACTTTTTTAAAAAGAAAAAAGCTTATAAAGCCCTCTATGATAGGCTTTATAAGCTTTTTGTTGCTCTGAAGTGTCAAACTCAGGACTATATCATATATAACCGTTTACAACAACATTTTAATTGAAAAAAGTGACGGAAAAGTAACACGTATATGATAATGTCTTAAGTGTTCGTACATAATAATGTCCTCAATCCCGTTCCCCCTAGGGGGAAAAATTTTTAAAAAATGCTTTTCACTCGATTTTCCGTGTATACTGAAAACTAAGGAGTTGAAATGCCATGCGAAAGGTTGACTTAACAATGAAAGAATATAATAAATACACCATCATCAAAAATCTAGTAGATACCCATGGAAATAAGCTTCGTGCTGCAACAAAAATTGGTTGCTCTGTACGACATGTCAACAGACTCATTCGG
>JBOFTV010000037.1:0-16757 GCA_051652245.1 Culicoidibacterales bacterium
TAAGTTTTTTCCAATGAACGGATTGGCAACAATTGAGGAGTATAAAATAATTGCTAAAAGCTGTAGTGAAAATAATTTTGCTTTGGAGCCAACTGGTGGCATTAATTTAGACAACTTTGAAAAAATTGTCCAAATAGCCATGGATGCAGGCGTTAAAAAAATAATTCCGCATGTGTACAGTTCGATAATAGATGATAAAACAGGAGCAACTAACATTAATGACGTCAAAAAACTAATGGCAATTATTGAAAGAATTGTTTAGAAAGAGTTGAAGTAATTATGGCGAATAAAATAGCAGCCTTTGGTGAAGTAATGCAAAGATTGACTGTTCCAAACTACTTAAAACTGGAGCAAACCACAATATTGGAAGTCGGATATACGGGCACGGGTGTTAATGTATTGGGGAACCTTAGTCAATTTGGCCACCAGACAAAAATAATAACAAAATTGCCGGACAATGGCGTTGGTCGCGCTGCGAATAGGGCACTAAAAGCATTGGGAATTGATACGACGGCTGTTATTATTGGTGGTGATCGACTAGGACAGTACTTTTTGGAAAACGGTTATGGAAGTAGACAATCAGTGGTTACTTATAATCGAAAAGGGAGTAGTTTTCTGAATTCAAGTGCACGCAATTATGATTGGGAGCTGCTATTTAAGGATGTTACGCAAATTCATTTTTGTGGAATCAGTTTTTTGGTGTCTGAAAATATGAGGGCAATCGCCCTTGAAGCAATTCACGGGGCGGTTAGTCGAGGAATTAAAGTTAGTTTAGATTTTAACTACCGTGAAGGGCTACTAAGTAAAAAACTTGCACGACCTCTATATGAGCAGCTACTGCCTTTAGTTGATTTTGTGTTTGCAAATCACCGTGATTTTACTGAGTTATTAGCGTTAACTAATTATGATTTAGCAAGCTCGTACGAACAAAACATTGCACGGATTATGCAAACGGTATTAGAAAAATATCCAAATATTTCGACAATTGCAGGGACCAAACGAACAATTATCTCAGCAAAAGTGCATCAGTTAAATAGTTTTATTGTAACCAAGAAGCAACAAGCGTATTATGCGAGTGAAAACTTTGATGTATTGGAACGCATAGGCGGTGGTGATGCTTTTGTTGCAGGTGTTTTACACGGCTTGAAGACATTTGATACAATAGATGATACGATTAAATTTGCAACGCAAAATGCAATCCATAAACATACAATTATTGGTGACACCAATTATGCAACGGAAGAAGAAATCAAAAGATGCATGAATCAAAAGGCGATCAAAGACATCAAAAGATAAGGAAGAGGAGGCGAAACAATGTTAAACTATTCAAAAGGAGCACCAGCGTTATACCTCCAAATTAAAGAACAATTACGGGCAGAATTGACAAGTGGAAAATACGAACTAGGAAGCTACATTCCAACAGAAAATGCGCTAGAAATAACATATGGTGTCAGTAAAATTACAATTAGAAAAGCCATCCAAGATCTAGAAGACGAGGGCTACCTAGTCAAAAAAAAAGGAAAAGGCACAATTGTTGTTCAAAATCATTACTTCAATAAACTAGCTAAAACCAAGTCATACTCGCGAAAGTTAGAAGAACTAGGAATAAAACTAGCGAAAAAAAATGCTAAGTGTGAAGTCTTAGATGCCGAAAACATCAGTGAAATAGCAACGATAATGTCGGGTAAAGTTAATTGTGTCAAGCGCTTAATTTATGCGGATGGTCGCATTTTGACATATCTTGAATCGTATATCCCTTTTAGTGAAGAGCTTAAAATTGATTTTAGCTTAGCCGATTGGTCGCTGTACCAAACACTTTCGGATTTAGGGGTAACTGTTGAGCGTTCTGAGGATTTTTTTTCTGTGGAATTGGCTAGTTTAGAAACTGCTAGCATTTTGCAAATTGCAATCGGGACACCAATTTTGAAGCGGGTTAGGAAAGCTTATGACATGAGCGGAAAAATCATTGAATACTCAATTGGCTATTATCTGACAGCGAAAATGCCATATATTGTGGAGATGGAAAAGTAAGTGGTGTGAAAATGTAGAAAATAATTGACTATCCAATTAAAATAGCGTATAATTCAACTTACATAATGCCAAAGACAGTAGGTGTTTTCATGAAAGTGTTGACTTAATTTCCTACCGAGGTGTGTACACATGTTTTGTTGTATGCAAAAGAAGCTGGCGTTTTTTGAAAGCACCAGCTTTTTTACTATTAGTATTATGAAAATATAACGAAAGGAGTGTAAATATGGCAAGTGATAAAATTATCTCACGAAAAGTTGAATTAGTATCAGAAGTAACTGCGAAAATGAAGGCTGCAACATCAACAGTAATCGTCGATTATCGTGGATTAACAGTTGGTGAAGTAACAGAATTGCGACGTGAACTGCGTGAAGCAGGCGTTGAAATGCAAGTATACAAAAACAACTTATTGCGCCGTGCAGCAGATGAAGTAAACTGTGCTGATCTAAAAGAACACTTAGTTGGACCTAATGCAGCACTATTTGCAGCAGAAGATGCAACAGCAGCAGCACGTATTGCATTCAAGTTTTCACAAAAACATGATGCATTAGAGCTTAAAGGTGGAATAATGGAAGGTACATACGTAAGTGAAGCTGGAATGAAAGAATTAGCAGCGTTACCTAACCGTGAAGGAATGTACTCAATGTTACTATCTGTGCTACAAGCACCAATTCGCAATTTAGCTTTAGTTACTAAAGCAATTGCAGAACAACAACAATAAATAAAAAATAAAATAATGGAGGAATACATATTATGGCATTCGATAAAGCAAAATTCGTTGAAGAATTAAAAGAAATGACAGTATTAGAACTAAATGATTTAGTTAAAGCAATTGAAGAGGAATTCGGTGTTACTGCCGCAGCACCAGTTGCAGCAGCAGGACCAGCAGCAGATGCTGAACCAACTGAAGTATCAGTTGTATTAGTAAGCGCGGGACCTTCTAAAATACCAGTTGTAAAAGCTGTACAAGCAATTACAGGATTAGGATTAAAAGATGCGAAAGGTTTAGTTGATAGCGCACCAGCAGCAATCAAAGAAAACATCGCTCCAGAAGAAGCAGAAACAATTAAAGCACAACTTGTAGAAATTGGTGCAACTGTAGAAATTAAATAATTTTAATTTAAAAAAAATCCCCCCCAAGCAATTAAGTTAGCTTGGGGGACTTTTTTTACATTTTTTCCGATTTTGAGATAAATAAAAAGACTGTTTTTTAAAATAAAAACAGTCTTTTTAAAGGAGAACTAAACGCGCTCAACATTTTTAAGTTGACGAGCAGCAATATAAACTCTTTTTGGTTTACCGTTAACTAGAATACGAACTTTTTGTAAGTTCGCATTGAAGCGACGGCGAGTTGCATTCATTGCATGCGATCTTTTATTTCCTGTTGAAGGCTTTTTACCAGTTAGATAACAAACTCTTGACATATCTTTGTCCTCCTTTTAATATTAAATATTAGTGTCATGACTGACTCAACAGAATAATTCTAACATATTTGAAGGATAAAATCAATTAAAATTTGCTGTTTCGTATCGTATTATGAACGATAAATGTCGAAAAATCTATTTAATACACAAGCAACCAAAAAAATAGTAAAATGTAATCTGCGGTCACTGAAAAACACTCATCTTCGAATTTATTCTCCAAAGCAGCCTCTCTCACTTATCAAATATAAGCTCCATCACCTATTTTCAAGAAGTAAATCCAAATCTGAGCCTGTTTCAGCAACCTCTATTTTCTACGGGAACACTTTTTTAGCGAGTCCTAATTTTACAACAACGATCAAATAGCAAGGCATTTAGAAATCAACATGGAGTTACTAGCATCTTTGGAGGAGGGATGTTAAATAATAGGTGGGACTTTACTTGTCAAAATAGCTTTTGTGGGGCAACAATTCTCTGCTTCAAGTACCGACAATTGGAGTTCAAGAGCAATTTGCTCAAGGCCAGCATTATCATCGATAATATTATAAGCAAGCCCCTCATCATCAAAATCGAAGACCGTGGGAGCAACAATGTTACAGGAACCACAAGAAATACAACGGTGCTTAATTACTTTAGCGGTTAAATTCATGGTAAAAGACCTCGCTTCTGTTTGCTTTTTCTTCATTATAATGCTAAAATTGGATAAAAGCAACAAAAGTACTGCTAAGGCATTAAAATTTGTGCGATTATTTGGTATAATTAGTAAGAGAAGAGATTGGGGTGTTATCTAAGATGGAACAGATTACAAGGAAGCAACGACAAAAACAAAAAGGTGAGCCAAAAGAGCAAACAGCAGGTGAGGCAACAGATGTTATAAAAATGACGGAGGACCAATTATTTAAAGAGCAGAAAAAGCGATTGCGGAAGCAATTAAATAGTGTGCCAACATTTTCAGTCGATATAAATGATATGAAAATTGAACCAAATGCTTTGAAAAAGCGAACAGAAATTAAAAAGCAAAAGAAAATTGATGAAATTTTAAAGGATATTGCAATCTTGCCAGATAGTGAATACCTAAATGAAGATACCAATTTAAGAATTTTGAAGAAATTATCTGTTGCCAAGGGTTACAATCGCTTGTCTCTTTCACCTGAGCAAGAAGAAAAGATGGAAGAAAACAAACAAAAATTTGAAACAATAACTAATCAACTTTGGTTTCTAATTCAAGATTTGGAGAAAAGAAAAGCAGTGGAGCCAGAAATTGGTAAAATACCAATGGTTTCAGCAACAAAAGATGCCCGCGCTAAAAGAGCCTTTGATATCGAAACAGAAAAGACACTAGAGCATCGAATGGATACACAACAGCTAATCCAAGAAGTTCCTCCTGATAAAATTAATTTAATTGAAGAGAAATTGGAAACTATTTCTTTAGTGGATAATGAACTAGAAGATGTGCTTAAAGAGTTAGAAAAAGTCGTGCAAGAAGGAAAACAAATTGCAAAGCAAGAAGTTGTCTCAAGTAATTTACGTTATGAGCTGGCAGATGTTCCTGATGATACACTTGAGCTATTAGATTTTTTACAGAAAATTGGTGATGATAAACAGCAATTAACAGAGGAGTTTAATCGCATTCAGCAAAATGCCAAAGAAGCTGGTAAAAATCTGGCTAAGACGTTTGACTTGGATCTGACAAAAAGTGTTGCAACAGGCGAAAAAGCACAAAACATTCCACCAATAGAGCTTAAAAATGATTCTCAACCAGGCGAAAAGAAAGCAGAAGTACCGCAACCAGAAACAGTAACAGCAAAACCAACACCGCCAAAAGACGAACCAATAAAAATAGAAAAAGAATCAATGCCACCAAAACAGGATAAAATAGAACCTATAGAGCCTGTACAGCCGCCAAAAGAAGTAAAGCCTAAACCAACAAATAAAACGAAGGAGAAGGCAGGAGAAGGAAAGCAAAATCAAATCAAAACAAGCATCATCCTACTAGCTATTATTTTTCTGACGATTTTATTAGTATTATGTATTGTCCTTGCCTACATGCTTACACAGGGAAAAATTACAATTTAGTGGGTTAAAACTTAGAGTAACAAGAAAAGAGAGCAAACAATGAAAAAACCAAATATTATTGCAATTGATGGTCCAGCATCATCAGGCAAAGGAACAATAGCCAAGAAAATTGCAAGCAACCTTGGCTATATTTATTTAGACACAGGAGCAATGTATCGTGCTTTAACATATTTTTGCTTGGAAGAAGATGTTGATATGTCTGTTGAAAGTGACGTGTTAGAAGCTGCGCGAAAAATTAATATTAGTTTTACAGCAGCTGGAAAAACAGAAGTCAATGGATTAGATGTATCAGAGCAAATTAGAACGCCAGAAGTAAGTAGTCTAGTATCCCTAGTGATTTCATTAATGCCAAAAGTTAGAGCGTTAATGGTTGAAAAACAACAAAAATTTGGTGAGGAAATGAACGCAGTAATTGATGGTCGTGACATCGCAACCGTTGTTTTTCCAAGAGCAACCGTCAAATTATTTATTAGTGCGTCATTAGAAACAAGAGCAAGAAGGCGTTATGAACAAAATTTAGCAAATGGAATGACCGACTCCTACAAAGAAGTTAAAGGTGCACTTGCTCAAAGAGATAAAATGGATCTTACACGAAAAATCAGTCCACTTGTCAAAGCAACAGATGCTATTGTCATCGATTCAACCAATCAAAATGTTGAACAAACGCTTGCAGTTGCGTTAGACTGTATAAAAAGAAAGGTGGAACATAATTAATGTTACCAATTATAGCTGTTGTAGGTCGACCAAATGTCGGAAAATCAACATTATTTAATAGAATTGCTCAAGAAAGAATCTCAATTGTGGATGATGCTAAGGGGGTAACTCGTGATCGGCTTTATACAAGAGCCTCGTGGCTAGGGAATGATTTCATTCTAATTGATACGGGAGGATTAGAGCAAGCGGATGTCCCTTTTATGGAACAAATTACATTGCAAGCAGAAATAGCAATGGAAGAAGCCGATGTCATCATTTTTGTGACAAACATTATCGATGGAATTACCTCAGATGATGAATATATTGCTCAATTGCTGTATCGAACGGATAAGCCAGTCATCGTTGTTCCAAATTTCTTGGATGATGTTAATCGAAAAGAAGGACTGTATGAGTTTTATTCACTTGGCTTTGAGCATGTTATTGGCGTTTCAGCAATCCATGGGATTGGTGTGGGTGATTTACTAGAAGAAACACAAAGACAAATTCCGAAAAAAGATGTGACGAATTATGATGAGCATACAATCTGCTTTAGCTTAATTGGTCGACCAAATGTGGGGAAATCATCGCTTGTTAATACACTACTAGGAGAGCAACGTGTCATTGTAAGTGATATTGCCGGAACAACACGTGATGCAATTGATACACCATTTAAATATTATGAAAAAGATTATGTTGTCATCGATACAGCCGGAATTAGAAGAAAAGGTAAAGTCAGTGAGAAAGTTGAAAAGTATAGTGTTCTCCGTGCACTAAGTGCAATTGAACGTTCTAATATTGTGCTTGTGGTCTTAGATGCCCACACAGGAATTCAAGAGCAAGACAAGAAAATTGCGGGGATTGCTCATGAAGCCGGAAAAGGAATTATTTTTGTTGTCAATAAATGGGATGCAATTGATAAAGATGAGAGCACAATGAATGATTTTGAAGCAAAAATTCGTGATGGCTTTAAGTTTGCCGACTACGCTCCAATTGTCTATCTTTCAGCAAAAACAAAGCAAAGAGTCCACACGCTCTTTCCCATATTACAAAAAGTCTTTGATAATCAGCATCGCCGTGTGAGTACAAGCGTCCTTAATGAAATACTGCAAGAGGCATTTGTTTTAAATCCACCAGCAATGTATGGGCAAAAGCGACTAAAAATATTTTATGGTTCACAAGTAACTGTAGAGCCACCAACATTTGTGCTTTTTATTAATAGTGATGAACTGATTCATTTCTCATATAAGCGCTATCTCGAAAATAAAGTGCGTGAAGCATTTGATTTTGAAGGAACGCCAGTTCATATTATTTTTAGAGCTAAAAGAGGAGAGGAATAGGATGAAAATTGCGGTAATTGGTGCTGGTGCCTGGGGCGGTGCACTTGCAACCGTTTTAGATGATAATGGACATGATGTAATTATTTGGTCACACAGACCAGAGGATGCAGACTACATCAATAAAAATCATAAAATATCAGTGCTAGAAGCAAAGCAAATCCCCCACAAGTTAAGTAAGACAATTACAAGCACTCATATTCTAAGTAGAGCTGTATGTGAGGTCGACTACATTTTATTTGTTGTCCCAAGTTTTGCTTTAAGGGAAGTTGCCCTTCAGGTGAAGTCACTAATAGAAAAACCAATTATTTGCATCAGCGCTACAAAAGGAATTGAATCAGAAACGCATCTTTTGATGAGTGAAATCATCGAAGAAGTTCTAGGCAAGAAATGTCTTGGGGCAGTAGCGCTAACAGGGCCATCGCATGCTGAAGAAGTAATTCAACGAAAAATAACGGCAATTGTATCAGCGAACGAAAACATCGAATATGCAACAGCGGTTCAAAAGCTATTTAATAATGGAACGTATTTTAGGGTGTATGCTAATACTGATCGCAAAGGCGCAGAATTAGGTGGTGCACTAAAAAATATTATTGCTGTTATATCGGGAATGTTAGCTGCCTATAATCTAGGTGATAACGCGCGTGCCGCATTAATTACAAGGGGCTTATATGAGATGACTAAAATAGGCGTATGCTGTGGTGCAAAGGAAAGAACTTTTGCAGGTCTTGCGGGACTAGGAGATTTAATTGTGACAACAACAAGTAGCCATAGTCGCAATTTTCAAGCGGGGATGCTACTTGCTCAAGGACTGCGAGCTGCAGAAATTGAAACTAAAACAAAAGCAACAATCGAAGGCTTCCATGCGGTGAAAGCTGCCTTAGAAATTGTTAAGCAACATAATGTTTATGCACCACTTATTGGCATGATTGATCAATTGTTAAAAGAAGAGATAACACCAGAAATTATGTTGGAGATGTTATTTGATCGTGAAATGAAAGATGAATTTAATCAAATATAAAATAAAAGCAGATAATTAGCTTAATAATCAGTAATTTTATTGTAATTTTGACGTTAAATATTGAGTTTAAATGCAAAATATGGTATCATGGATAAAGATAATAATTGAAAGGAGCCATAAAAATGGTATCGAAAAAAGATTTAGTAACAACTGTTGCAGAAACTGCCGAACTTTCAAAAAAGGACGCAGAATCAGCAGTAAATGCTGTATTAGAAGCAATTAAATCGGCTTTAAAATCAGGGGAAAAAGTAACGCTTACAGGATTTGGAACATTTGAAGTTCGCGAAAGAAGCGCACGTCAAGGACGCAATCCACAAACAGGGGAAACAATTCAAATTGCTGCATCAAAAGTTCCGGCTTTCAAAGCAGGAAAAGAATTAAAAGAAGCAGTAAAAGAAGCGTAGAAAAATATTATTTAACTATTAAGAGCAGTGGAGAGAAATGGCTTTATGAAACTGCGGCAACCTGCTAAATGTAAGGTGCCAATTCCATCAGATAATTTTATCTGGAAGATAGCAGCAATATATATTGAAGTAGACTATCTTATTAAGATAGTCTTTTTTTATGGTTAAATTATAAAAGAGGAAGGAATATTTAGTAATGAATCAAAATAGAAACAAAATATTATTTACTTCGGAATCAGTATCAGAAGGACATCCCGATAAAATTTGCGATCAAATTTCAGATAGTATTTTAGATGCCTATCTAGCATTGGACCCAAAAGCATCCGTTGCTTGCGAAGTATTGATTACCACGCAAAAAGTTATTATTGCAGGAGAGATTAATTCAGCAGTAGTAATTGATCCCATAATAATTGCGCGAAATAAATTAGCAGAAATTGGCTACTTATCAGAAGAAATTGGCATCAATGCAAATACGTGTGAGGTTTGGAATTTTCTCCATCAGCAGTCTCCTGACATTGCGTTAGGTGTGGAAAAAGAAGATCAAACAATTGGTGCAGGAGATCAAGGTATTATGTTTGGCTATGCAGAGACCGGCAATGAAAACTATATGCCCTTGCCAATCATTGTTGCACATGAACTTGTAAGGCGCGCAAGTCACTTACGAAAAAGTGGGGCATTCCCCTGGGCAAGACCAGATATGAAATCGCAAGTAACAATTGATTATACTAATGAACAAGAACCAACAGTAGATACAATTGTGCTTTCAATTCAGCATGAGGAAAATTATGATCACGATGCCTTTATTAACTACATTGAAACGGAAATAATAACTCCAGTATTAGCCCAGTTTTCAGTCCAGAAGGCCAAAGAATATAAGCAACATATCAATCCAACAGGCCGCTTTGTTATTGGTGGGCCTGATGGTGATACAGGACTTACAGGCCGAAAGATAATAGTTGATACTTACGGTGGCTATGCCCGCCATGGTGGTGGTGCATTTAGTGGTAAGGATGCAACTAAAGTTGATCGAAGTGCCGCTTATATGGCAAGATATCTTGCTAAAAACATTGTTGCCAGTGGTTTTGCAGCAAAATGTGAGCTCCAATTATCTTACGCTATTGGTGTGGTTGAACCAGTATCAATCTATATTGATACATTTGGAACGGGGAACATCAGCAACGAAGAAATCAAAGAAAAGATTAGCAAGCACATTAATCTAACGCCTGCTGGAATAATTGAACACCTCCAATTAAGGAAACCAATTTTTGCACAAACAGCAACATATGGTCACTTTGGCCGGACAGATGTTGATTTAACATGGGAGCATCTCGATTTAGTCGGCAAGTGGTAAAAGGTGAAAAAAGACTAATTAATAATTGATGATACGGCGATAACGTTTACAAATAAAATAACAAAATAAGTCGCTAAAAATAGCTAACTCTTACTTGTACAGAATATGGAAATGTGGTACAATCTAGAGTGAAGTAAATAGAGTATTAATAAATGATGAGGTGAAAACATGGTAAAGCGTATAGGTATTTTAACAAGTGGAGGAGACTCACCCGGAATGAATGCTGCAATACGAGCAGTTGTACGAACATCGCTTGAAAAAGGTGTAGAAGTATTCGGTATTTATGATGGCTATATGGGTATTATAAATGAAAATATCAAACAATTTAATCATAGAGATGTAAGTAATATTTTAAATCGCGGCGGGACAATTTTAGGAACGATTCGATTTCCTGAATTTAAGCAACCTGAAGTCCGTAAAAAGGCAGCAGCAATATTGGAAAAACATGGAATCGATGCACTAGTTGTAATCGGCGGTGATGGTTCATATATGGGAGCTAAGCTGCTTACGGATGAACTAGGTGTTAATTGCATTGCTTTACCTGGAACAATTGATAATGATATTCCGGGAACAGATGTTACAATTGGCTTTGATACAGCGTTAACAACAATCGTTGAAGCGGTTGATAAAATTCGGGATACATCATCATCACATAAGCGGGCAAATGTTATTGAAGTTATGGGACGTAATGCTGGTGATTTGGCTGTTTATGCCGCTGTTGCAACGGGTGCAGAAGCAGTAATAATTCCTGAAAAACCATTGGAATTGGCTGAACTTTTTTTGAAAATAAAGCAGGATGTGTTTAAGCAGGCTAAAAATCATGCTATTATTTTGCTAGCCGAAGGAATGGTTGGTAAAATGGGTATTGAGAGTGCTAACCAATTAGCTGAACAAATTGAAATTAATACAGGCATGGAAACTAGAGCAACAGTCCTTGGGCACGTGCAACGAGGTGGTGCCCCATCAGCAACAGATAGAATTTTGGCGAGTCGCTTTGGTGCGCGGGCTGTGGAACTCTTACTTGAGGGTAAGGGTGGTAGATGTGTTGGAATGCTTAACAATGTCGTGGTGGATCATGATATTGTTGATGCGCTTGAAAACATGAAACATGCAGCGCCATTAGCTATCTATGAGCTTACATATGAAATAACATAGAGATTTCAAGGTTGACTTGAATTTAAAACTGGAAGGAAAATAATAAAATGAGAACATTAAAATTAACAAAGCAAACATGTACAATTGGACCAAAATCGGAGTCAAAAGAGATGATGATAAAATTAGTTAAAGCAGGAATGAATGTCATCCGCTTAAACTTCTCTCATGGTGATTTTGAAGAGCATGGAAATAGAATTAAAACAATCCGCGAAATCAATGAAGAATTAGGAACAAATGTTGCTATCCTATTAGATACTAAAGGACCAGAAATTCGTACGCATTTATTCGAAAATGGTGGGGTTGATTTAGTTAAAGGAACTACAGTAACTGTTTTAACTGAAGAAGTACTAGGGAATGCCCAAAGGTTTTCAGTTACTCATGACACACTGACTGAAGATATTGAAGTTGGTGGAACAATTTTACTAGATGATGGTTATGTTGAATTAACAATCTTAGAAATTAATGGTAAAGAAATCGTTTGTAATGTCGTAAATAGCGCGTTTATCAAAGATCGTCGTGGCGTAAACGTACCAGGAGCAATTCTATCAATGCCATTTTTAAGCGAAAAAGATAAAAATGATATTATCTGGGGCGCTCAACAAGGTGTAGACTTCGTTGCCCTATCATTTACTAGAAGACCAGAAGATGTAATTCAAATAAGAGAATTATTAGATGCACATGGTGGTGAAAGTATTCAAATTATTCCTAAAATTGAAAATCAGGAATCAGTTGATAAAATTGAAGGCATCTTAGATGTTTCAGATGGTATCATGATTGCACGTGGAGATTTAGGTGTAGAAGTAGCAGCTGAAGAAGTACCAGTTATTCAAAAACGTGTTATTCGTCTTTGTATTAAACATGGTAAGCCAGTTATTACAGCAACACAAATGCTTGAATCAATGCAGAAAAATCCACGACCAACACGCGCGGAAGTAAGTGATGTTGCTAATGCTGTATTTGATGGTAGTGATGCAGTAATGTTATCAGGAGAATCAGCAGCGGGTGATTATCCTGAAGAGTCTGTTAGAACACAAGCTGATATCACAGTAAGAGCGCAATCAGAAATTAGCTATAAGCGTTTAACAGGATATGCTGAAGAAGCTATGGCTGGAACAATTGCTGGAACAATTGGTTTTGCGGTAATTGAAGCTGCAAACAAATTAGATGCAAAAGCAATCGTTGCTTTGACTCGTTCAGGTGCAACAGCACAAACAATTTCTAAATTCCGACCAGGAGTACCAGTTATTGCTTTAGTACCTAATGCTAAAGTTGCGCGTTCACTTGCACTTAACTGGGCAGTATACCCAATTGTTGCTAATTTAGATCTTGGAATTGATGATTTATTTGTTAAAGCCGGAGAAATTTCAAAAATTATTTGTGATTTAGCAGCAGATGATAGAATCATTATTACAGCAGGAATTCCAAAAGGTTCAGGAACAACGAACCTTATGCACATTCACACAATTTAATTAAAAGAAGTTAGGTTAGGGGAAATTAGATTCTCCCAACCTTTTTTTATGGTCAAAATAGAAGGACGTCGTTATGTAGGAACAATTAAGACATTATCATAATTGTGTTACTCATTAGCCCTCAGAAATAAGAAATATGGACATATACATATACATATACATATACATATACATATACATATACATATGATATGATATAGTTAAGTCAAGGAAAAATTGTCGCCCTGTGGGGAGATTCCGGTAGTCAGAAGACCTCTTGCTAAAAGTGATAATAGATTTAATAAAACTAGAACAAGGAAATATTTTCAGAAGTGACGTAAATCTAAGGGGGGGACACAACTTCAGACGATGAATATATCAAGTAGAACAATACTGGACAACTTATACATTAACGAATTAACAGAAGATATTGAAGGTGAACTAGCATCTTTAATTGCAATTCTAAATTTAGAATCTTTTGTGGAGCGCCTTAGCCATGGACTTTTGACTAAGCTTAATTCAAATACAACCAACATATCAGGTGGTGAAAAGCAACGTTTATTGTTGCTTCGGTCACTTATAGGAAATCCCAATATAGTAATATGGGATGAGCCAACTAGCGCCTTGGGTATCCATACACGAAGGAAAATTTACGATTATATTTTAGAGAAAAAGAAAAATGGTGTAACCTTTATTATTGCTACGCATGATATGAAAATCATAAAATATGCTGATAAGGTTTACCGTCTGGATAACAAAGCAGTTAGTCTGTGGGAGGAGTATGAAAATGAAAATGAGAGTTTTGCTACATCAAATAGGTCAGAGTAAGATCATGTATCTTTATGGGCTGATACTCATCTATATTTTGAGTTTTACGATGCTATCGTTGCTTGGAAAGGCAACAACAACAATGTCTGTTTTGTGGGAATCAGGAGCAAGTTTTCTTGTTTACCCAATGCAATTTTACTTTATGATGGTGAATTATATTATCATGGCAATTATCATTAATAATATTTATACAGAGGCCTTTGAAACAAATACTGTAACAAATGAACTACTGCAGCCTATTTCTCGACGGGGCTACTTTACAGAAAAGTTTGTGCTTGCAATTATTTGTTTAATTACCTGTAATTTACTATTTTGTTTTGGCATAACTTTGGCTGTGAAATTGGTTGTTCCTGATGTTGGAGTGGAACAAATTCAACTAATCCGCCATACAATCACTTATAGTGTTTATAATCAAATACCACTTTTTATTTTAGGTATTATTATATCGTGCGTGACACAAAAAAAAGTAACAGTATATTTTTATCACGTGGGTATCATCGTTTTAAGCCTGTTACTTAGTGGTATATTAGCGGGAATGTTGGAATATTGGTTTTTATTACCAAATATGATGGTTGCAATTTTGAGTTTGGGACGGGAAATATCTCCAGAAATAGCGAACAAGAGTATTATTATTGTATTTGTATATACAATAATTACTTGTGCTGGATATTACTATACGATAGAGAAAATTGATTTTTAATTTGAGAGGAGTCATACTATGCAAATTGTTGAATTTGATAAAGTGGGAAAAAAATATGGAAACAAGCAAATATTAGAAGGGATTACATTTGCAATAAACAAAGGAGAAATTGTTGGTTTAATTGGAGAAAACGGTTCAGGAAAAACAACAATTATGAAAGTTCTTCTTGGTTTAGCTAGAGTGACAGTAGGAAAGAAGTGCGTTTTTGGGCAAGAAATATTAGCTCCGAAGATGTATGAACAGATTGGAGCACTTATCGAGGCCCCAGTTTTTTATGAAGGAATGACAGGGTATCAAAATCTTGTGTTACATCTTGATTATATGGGGCAGCTTGAACATTTTTCAGTCACTGATACCCTAGAAATGGTGGGGCTCGATGAAGAAATAATGCGTAAAAGGAAAGTGAAGAAATATTCTTTAGGTATGCGTCAACGTTTAGCAATTGCGAGAGCTATTATCCACAAACCTAAATTGGTTGTTTTAGATGAGCCAATTAATGGTCTTGACCCGCAGGGAATTATCGATATGCGGCATTTATTTCGCCGACTTCAGGAAGAAAATGGAATGACTTTTTTAATCTCAAGCCATATTTTGAATGAATTAGAAATGCTAGCTTCAAAAATAATACTAATTAGGGATGGAAAAATAGTTTCAGTCTTTGAAATAAATGAAAATCAAGAGGAGTATTTTATTCTGCAAACGAACAATATTGATTTATTACTAGAGAAACTCGAAGGCTATAAAGATAAAATTAATTATGAAAATAAAAAGGGCGAGATAGTGTTTCTTGGACAAAACCGCCTTGTAATAGAGCAAATTATCAATGAGAACAAGGAACTTATTAGTGGCTATTATAGCAAAAAAGCTACCTTGGAACAACGGTATTTAGATAGTCTACAATCATTAGGGAGGTGATGGGAATGGTGCAAGACATAAGGCGTTATTTTTACTATAAGAGTTATCAAGCAGTAATTTTTATTCCACTGTTGTACTTTGGATTAATGTTAATAACTATTTTATTTAATAATCAGACAGTAGCAACGGTAGAAATGAATATTGAGGGGACAATACCAAGTTATTTTGTAATTTTTATTCCGTTTCAATTATTCATTGCGAGTTTAAATATTTATGAAGCTTTTTTAACTGAGCAGAAAGCAGTGATGCATAAGCTTTACCCACTCAAAAGTACGCGACTGTCAGACAATAACATGATTATAGCTAGTATTTTTATCTTTTTTATTAATTTTATTGCTATTTTGCTTTACGAAGTAAGTGTCATGGTAGTCAAAGGGAGCTTTTTACCAGAAATACTTTTATCAAGTTTTTTTACTTTGCTTATTTTATTTCCAATAACACTTATCTACATAATATTATTCACAAGTGCCCTCACAGTTTTGGCAAGAAGTAAGGTGTTTATTTTTATTTTGCCTATTGTGCTAGTATTAATAAATATGTTGGGTGGCGCATTGAGCCCATTGACGCTGATTGCTTTTGGAAAAGTAAGTGACTTGGCTCGCACGGCTCCAATTCTATTTTTTGTGGGGCAACTAGTTATTATTCTAGTGTTAAGAATTCTGGCTAAACAGAAAGTGACTAATTTTTTTAATTAATAGTTCATATATGATGCTAATTCCAGACAAGAAAATTATAAAATGAGTTGCTAGATGGGCTATAGAAAAGCTTTCTGCACTCATTTTTTACTATGTGAAAATCATGGTGTAGATTAATAATTAGCTTTCCGTAGTTTTAATAAAAGACAATGATATTGTCACAAGTCCCGGAGATGAGTTTATTAAAACATCTCTGAAATAGTTGATGAGAGTATGGAATTAGCAAAAATACTGATTAAAAAGTACGCTAGTTCTTGTATTAAAAGTCATTTTATGTTAATATTATACAGTTATGAAAAAAAAAAGAAAAACGAATTATAATAAAGAATTAAAAAAAAGTATGAGAAAATATCCGCTATTGGGAATTGTAATAATATTACTTTCAACAATTGCATATAATGTTTTTGATGAGGATGTTAAAACGAGTGGTTTCCCCGATGCTAATGCACCTGGGAAAATTAACTTGCACCACTGTATTGATGGCGATACGGCATCTTTTTTAATTGATGGTGCAAAAACTAAGGTTCGCTTTTCAGGTGTTAATACACCAGAATTTTCTAAAACTAAACAAGAAGAATTCGGGGAGCAAGCAGCAGATTATACTTGTGATGCTCTCACTCACGCCCAAAATATTTCAGTGGTTTGGGACACAACCCAGAAACTGTCATATGATCGAAAAGTTGGGATT
>JBOFTV010000038.1:0-1912 GCA_051652245.1 Culicoidibacterales bacterium
ATAGGGAGCAATTACTTTAATGGGTTTAACCCAACAAACAAAGGAAAAATTACGGTCATTGAAACAAAAAGATTTGCGTTAGGTACTAATTGTGTAGAACACCAAATAGAATTAATTAAAAAGTACATTTCAAAGCCAATCAACGCTAAGCTGAAAAATGAACCTATCCAAATTATATCACAGGCTAGTTATTTCTAGCTTTAACCAATCAACCCTTCTTGATTGGTTAAAAGTAGAAATAAAGGCATATATAGCAATATAATTGCTGTAAAGACAAAGATGAGATTTCTATAATTTTAGTCCTTTTTTTAAAAAAGGTTGAGGTTGGATGCTATATGCATCGGTAATTGAAAATTGAATATAAAAACAACAGGACCTGGTTAAAGTGTTTATAAGCCTAAAAACACTATTTTTATAATATATTTATACAAACAATTATCTGTATGTTTCTATAAATATATTATGTCTTTACTAAAAAAGAAAGAAATGAGGAGTAGAATATGATAATACAAGGGGACAGTAAGCAAAAAGGTACTTTTAACATAATTGATGATGAGTCTGTACAGTCAATAATCACAAGCCCACCGTACTATCTTCAAAGAGATTACGGCGATGATAAGCAGATTGGATTGGAAGAAGAGATTGAGGTCTATATTGATAATTTAGTACAGGTATTTGAACACTGTAGAAATAAATTGAAAAAATCGGGGACATTATTTATAAATATTGCGGATACATACTCAGGAAGTAAGCAATGCAAAAGAAAATCATTAATGGCAATTCCACAGCGATTTACCATTGCAATGATTAACAAGGGTTGGATAATGAGGAATCAAATAATTTGGCGAAAGCCAAATGCAATCCCGGATTCTGCAGCGGACAGATTTACAAGCTCGTATGAAGTAGTACTGTTATTCACTAAAAACGAAATATATAAATTTAATACGCCATATGAACTTTCTTACACAAATGATAGAACACAGCCACACGGAAGTAAAGGTGTGCTAGGAATTAGTCATGGAGGCAGGAGAGGAGGTGAATACGAAAGTAAAACACCAGAGGGAAAAAGAAAAAAAAGAGATGTTCTCGATATTAATACAGAAACAAAGCAACAAAAGCACTTCGCTACATTTCCCAAAGAATTAGTGGAAGTGTTTTTGTTTGCTGGAACAGATGTAGGAGATACAGTATTAGATCCCTTTGCTGGAATAGGCACAACAGGAATTGTTGCAAAAGAAAATGGTCGGAAATTTGTTGGCATAGAATTAGTGGAGCTATATTATAATATAGCAACCAAACAGCTAGGAGATACGCCAACAAAAATGCCATTATTTTGAGGGGAAAGGTTAAAAATATAAAAAGTGATTTATTTTCGAATACTTAAAAAAGCAAATAATAGATAACGCTCTCAGTAGTCAAAATAAGGTGCTGCTTGGTCAGTTGCTTTGATAAAATTATGTTAACATATGAGCTATTTGATTATAGCAAAAAGGAAGGAAGGGATAAAAATGGTGAGAAATCATAGCGTGAAAATACCAAAATACCCAATGGGAGATGTAAAACATATAGCGGTTGAGGTTGTGGATAAAAAATGGGCAAAAGAATATAACTTAATTAGCTATCTTATCAGTAAAATTAGGAGGTTGATAAAATGATGTCGACGATGAGAATTCCACCCTAGATATTGTCAAAATTGAAGGCTTCATGTATAATTGGATACATAGATGTTGGGATAAAGAATTGAGTGAAAGGTGAATGAATAATGAATAAGAAAATAAAAATAAGTATAATGGCAGTGGTAGCACTGGTTTTAGTTGTTGGAGGTACGGGATATGCTGTTTATGCCAATCAGCTTAATGAGAAAGTTCAAAATACGCAGGTAGCCTTTCATTCGATTGAACTGCCCGAAAAT
>JBOFTV010000039.1:0-26864 GCA_051652245.1 Culicoidibacterales bacterium
AGGTATTGTTACCCACGAGCAATTAGTCCACTACGGGAAAAACTGGTGTACAACAATTAAAAATAACTAAAAAACGTCATAAAGCCTTTCGTAACAAGGGTTTATGACGTTTTTTTCTTTTTTTGCTGATAAACTCAGGAATAATCGCAGAAAAATTAGTATCCGCTTACAAAAAAACTGTTGAATAATATGATATAATATGATATATTATATAGAATATAAGTTTCTATATAGAGCAAAGGTTTTTTATGAAAAAAATTATAATTAGAGTAGTGTTTTTGATTTTAGTAGTATTTACTATCAGTAGTGTACCTTTACAAGCACGAGTAAATTTAGTCTCTCGATGGGTGAGGTGGGAGTGTTGTCATTGGTAGAGATGGAATTTGCACGAACAGTAGTTGATTAGGCATCTCCAAATGGTCCTTGTCTAAAGTTTGATATATATGAACAAAAACAGAGTTCAAGTGAATACGAGAAGATTTAAGCCTATTGTGTAAGCTTTGAGAGTAACGAAAGGGATGGAACAAAATATGAATAAAATAAAAAAAACAGTTATAATGCTTGTGAGTCTATCGCTAGTGATAATTATCGGTTTTACTAGCTATAATTATTTTGGTCGACAAAAAGGAACCTTTGGAGTAGAAGAGCTAGCAAACTATGATGTAAATACTGCAGAAAAAAGTGCCTTTGAGCTATACACTGAAAGCTTAGAAAAGCTTGATCGTGAAATAAGGCAGGAATTAAATAATGGTCTCGAGTTAACGATGCAATTTGAAAGTATGGGCACTAATTATCGGGAGTCAAAAGAAGGGGATGGAACAATTTGTCGGGGAGCAAATTGGCAAAAAATAAAACTGAAAAATACGAGTGAGACAAGAATTGTAATAAATAAGGAAGCATTTTATTATTATATAGATGAGGAAAATCGTAATTTTCCAACAAATGTTCTAGAAAATGAAAAATGGGGGAAGTATAGCTTCGATAGTTTCCCCGTGGTATTAGATCAAGGTCAAGAAAAAGAATTGATTCTGGCATTTGAATATGATTTTTTGGGGAAAAGATACCCTGCAGATTCAACACCAGAACAACGATCAGCGCATATCTATGAACGAGCTTTCTTCTTTAAATTATCAGATAATGCGCTGGAAACGAAGATTGAACAAATGGGGCTATCTCTTTCATGTGCATCAACAGAACTAGAGGAAAAAAAACTGATAGGATAGGTGGTTAAGCGTGAGACTAAAAAGATTATTGCAATATATACCAATAACAATGGCGATCATTCTAATAAATATAGTGACTGTTATTATCGTTAATCAGCTAGATAGCGAATATTATAAAGCAAAACAAGCGGAGAGCATTGTACAAACAGAAACAATCGCAAGATTTGAAGTAGAGAGCTCAGATATTTTACTAAATAGAATACAAGCGAACAAACAAAATTTACCAGATGTAACTTTTGTTGTGGAATATTATCAGAATATTCCAGATAATCCGTTAAATCAGGTTTACATAATATGGAACCAAAAAGACCAAGAGATACCTCTGCCAATTCGGCATATTATAAAGCCAACAGAAATTGCTAATAGAAACCGTTCATATGTTGGAAATAAAGTGTGGTATAATTTGTCTACTGAAAATAAGAAGGGGCTATCAATAAATACAAAAGAATTTTCAATTGCTGGAATTGCAGGGGAAAAAGGTGTAAATTACGGATTGTTTGATGAATCTATAATAATTTTTGGGGAGATGATTGATAGTGAGTACACAAGTAGAATTCCACAAAATTACGCCGGTTCGCTTTATATAATGAGTCAAAATACGGAGATAATCAACCAGTTTCAGAATGTTTTATCGATAGCGTCAGCTGCTGAAATTACAGCAAGCTTAGCTTATTCTGACTATGCTGATAAGTATCTGCAAAATGAGTCAGCCTTTAGCGGATTTGTTTTAAGGCAAGTCATGCCACTTTATATTATTGTTGCTATAACGGTAGGAATTATGACGTATTTCCTTATTGAGCAACAGCGGTATAAATTTTTGGTTATGAAGGTTGTAGGTGCAACAAATAGGGAAATATTAAAGCAAATTATAATTATAATTTGCATATTATATTTTTTAATAATGAGTATAACGATAGGGATTCAAAGAGGTTCAGTTATATTTGACCTGCCATTTTTAGCGAAAATAAGAAATAATTTTTATGGTATCTTGTTTTTCCAAACAGCATTTTTTATTGCAATATATACTATTTTTACAATGATTGGCGTTTATAAAAATCAGCCTGCGAACTTTTTAAAAGAAAAAAAATAAGCGATAAAGTGGTATGTAGGAAAAATACACGTATGATTCTGTGAGGGGAAAAAGAGACTTACTCTTGCAAGAACAGAATAAAATAAAGAGAGAGAGGAAGTCGAGTTAGTCTACTTGACGGATAGATATGCTTATAGAACAGAGTATATTACTCATGATAAAAAGACCGTGGACAACACTCCTTTTGGTTATTCAGTTGATAATTATATGTTTCCAAATGAGTGGTTGCTATTTGATGATTGAAACTATTCAAACAAAAGAACAAATTCTAGCTTCTTTAACAAAGAAAGACGAGACAATAATTAATGTACAGGCAATACAATCAAGAGAGGAAATTGACGGGAGAACAAGGAGGGACACGAATCAAATTGAACAGCTATTTGAAAAAGAAAAGATAGTTGCAAATAAATTTTATTTGACGGGAGGTAAATTAGCGAAAGCGGATTATCCGCCTATTCCGACACTCACAAAAAACTATGAA
The DNA here is from genome assembly GCA_051652245.1 of Culicoidibacterales bacterium. Classification (GTDB taxonomy): domain Bacteria; phylum Bacillota_I; class Bacilli_A; order Culicoidibacterales; family Culicoidibacteraceae; genus BHER01. The sequence goes on from JBOFTV010000039.1 coordinate 2,795, forward strand.
TATATCCAAAATAAGTCGGAGCTAGAAGCTTTAATTGTAAGTGAGCCACTAAAAGGAGAATTCATATTTACTGAAGGGGAAAACTTTCATGAAAGTGATTTTGAAGAAGGCCCCGCTCCTGTTATTCTTGGAGAAGCATTTCGCTTTGTTCACAAATTGGGCGATGTATTTGAAATTGATATGAGCACAGGTGGAGGAATTGGCAAAGTTCAACTAAAAGTAAAGGGATTTCTTAAAGAAAAGACGCTCCAACCAATATTAACAAATTTTTTAGCTTATTCTACAGAAAACTTTAATAATTATTTCATTATTGGAATGCAGAAGCAAGAGCATCCCCTCTTTTATGCACCCTCTTATAATATTCAAGTGAGTGATATGCAATATCAGAGTTTACAACCGCTCATTTATGAATTGAATGAGAGTAGATACGCGATTTCTGATGAATTTTCCCATAAAAAGAAAGAGAGAAGTGTGTTTGTGCAACAAATAAATGTGCTGATTACACAACTAGTCTTTTATCTTTTTATTGTGATAATGACATATTATATTTTAGCCTTTCAAATTTGGCGAAATCAAGAAAGCGAATATTTGATATTTAAACTTATTGGGGGAACAATGAAGTTTGCCAAAAGTTGTTTTATTGGTTATTTTGTCGGTATATGGTCAACAGCAATTATTATCTGGCAAGGAATCGCTTTATTTAATGACAATAGCCACAATGGAATGATAACAATAGCAACTATTACTCTTGGTATGACTGTGAGTCTACTACTAGTTCTGGTGAAAAAAAGAATTAATTGAAGAAAAAGAAGGGCGGAAGAATCAAAATGATGCAAATTAGTAATGGATATAAAAAGATAATAACAAAGTATGTTACGATTAATATTTTACAAAATATAAACATTATCATAGAAAAAGGAGAAATGATTGCAATAACTGGTCCATCGGGATCAGGGAAGACGACGCTATTAAATATCCTTGGTGCGTTAGATAAGATTTCTAGTGGGGAATATTTGTACCAAGGTAAAAATATAGCAGATTGCAAAGAAATTGAACTTGCAAAGTTGCGAAATACTTCATTTGGTTTTGTGGTTCAAAACTTTGCTTTACTACATGATTATAATGTTTCTGAAAACATTGAAATGCCACTACGGTTTGCTAAAAAAAAGAAGAAAGAACGTAAAAAAATTACGGAAGAGATACTAAGAAAATTAGCTATAATATCACAGAAAAACAAGATGATATTTGAGCTTTCAGGTGGACAGCAGCAAAGGGTAGCTATTGCAAGAGCTCTAGTCAACGATCCGGATGTTATCCTAGCTGATGAGCCCACTGGTTCACTTGATAGTGTAACGGGGGCTAAAGTGATGGAATTATTATTAGCAGCGCATGCCTCTGGAAAAACGGTTATTATCGTCACACATGATGAAAACATTGCACAAAATTGTCAAAGACGTATCTACTTAGAAGATGGAAGAATAATTGCGGATGAGCACAGAAAGCATGGGGTGACTAAATGACAAGCGGAACAAAAGCATATTTAACAATTACACGTAATAAATCTTATTTACTCCTATTGGGAATCATTTTTGTGTTATCGCAATTACTATTTCTAGGTTATTTTATTGACATAACGAATCAAAGAGCCATTACCAAAGTAAAGTCGCAAGTTGGACCTACGGTTATTGCGGTAGTTGACCAAAATAAAATAGAGCATGGAATTGTTCCGTTTACTAAAGATAGAATGCTGGAAATTAGCAAGTTACCAGAAGTGTTAGCATATGACTATAAAACATCAATTCCATTATTGGGCAACCAAATTAAAAAAGTGCAGACAGAAGGAAAAAAAACAGATGCACCATTTTATTTCATTGGAATTCAATATCCCAAAATGACCGAAATAGAAACAAAAAGTATGGCATTAATCCAGGGGCGCACATTTACACAAGAAGAAATTGCTCAAGACAAGCAAGTGGTTATAATCTCCCAAGAATTACTAGAAAAGAATAATTTACAGCTGAATGACTCAGTTATCTTTGATTATATTCAATATGAACCTTCTACTAGCACCAAATTAGATAATGAGGAACGTACAATTTCGCAGAGGACACCATATGAATTTGAAATTATTGGGACATATAAGAAACAGGAAAAATTGGAACTAAATGATATGCGTTTACCAGAAGAATACTTAAATAATATCAAAGATAAACAAGTAAATGAAATATATACTACAAATAATGCCATTGCTAAAATCAAGAAAGAATCGGCAATTGAATTTAACGAAGAAAAATATTTTGGCAATGTAACTTTTTTATTGAATTCGATGGATGATATTAGTTCTTTTACTGAAAATGCTAAGATGTACCTACCCGAAAGTTACATGTTTATTGGAACTAATGATGCGGGTGAAATGATTCAAAACGCTTTGCAAAGTAGCCAAAACATAGGTCAAATGGTAATGTTTTTAACAATAGCTATTTCTATTATTTTAAGTTCATTCGTTTTAACATTAATTTTTAAGCAACGGAAAAAAGAATTTGGGATATACTTAGCATTAGGGATAAAAAAAATAGAATTGATTAAACAAGTGCTATTTGAGCTTTATACGATTGGATTGATAGCATTGCTACTTTCATTTTCTATTTTCCATTTTATCATGCCCGGCATAACAGAATCAATTATAAGAACTGAGCTCTATAATACAAGTACAGAAAGAGAAGTTCCAAAATATGGAATTGAGGCACTAGAAGTTGATCAATCAGCGGAGGCATATATTGAACCTGTCATCTTGATTGAAGATTACGCTATAATAGTGGTAGGGGTATTTGTAATTATTACCGCAAGTTCAATTATGTTAATTTATCAGATTTTGAGGTATCCTGTAAAAAATATTTTGTTAGATTACTAAATTATTATCATATACGTGTTACTCAAACATTACAATTATTGAAAAAAAGGTAGACAAGACATCAAAGAACTGATACAATTATAACTAATTTATATTATTAAAAAGAAAGGAACGATGAGTTATGCAAAATCAATCAATTATTTTATTAAGCATCCGACGTAGCCGCTGTAAAAATACAGTGGGTTTATCGATGTAGTATCAAATAAAATTTTGCTACCTCATCATCCTAAATAATTATCAAATTTATTTGGTAGGCATTTATGATATGAATTTACTTAACTGTGTTGAAAGAGAAGTAATTCATGTTATAAATGTTTTTTTTATAACTTCTTTCAACTCAGTTAAGCATTCAAGAACTCACAAAATAGTCTAATTAGACTACAATGTGGGTTCTTTTTTTATAAGAAAAAAATTGGAAGGAAAAGTGAAAATAATGGGAAAAAAAATTAAGAAAATAGTATTGGCATATTCAGGAGGATTAGATACATCAGTGATTTCGCACTGGCTCCAAGCAAATTATCAAGGGGCAGAAATTATTGCGATGTCTGCTGATGTTGGGCAAGGGACAGAATTAGATGGGCTGGAGCAGAAGGCGTTGAGCACCGGTGCATCGAAAGTTTATATTGAGGATTTGACAACCGAGTTTGTTGAGGATTTTATTTTTCCAACACTTAAAGCGGGAGCAAAATATGAGGGACAATATTTACTGGGTACAGCTTTTGCAAGACCGCTAATTGCCAAAAGATTATTGGAAATTGCCCAACTTGAAGGTGCTGATGCAATTGCTCATGGATGTACTGGTAAAGGAAATGATCAAGTGCGGTTTGAATTGGGTGTTAAAGCATTTGATCCGGATATTGAAATTATTGCACCATGGAGAATTTGGGATATTAAGGGCCGTGAAGATGCAATTGAGTATGCGCAAAAACATAATATCCCTTTGAAAATTACAAAGGAGACAAATTATTCGAAAGATAAAAATATTTGGCATTTATCACATGAGGGGCTAGATTTAGAAGATCCAGCAAATGAGCCAAAATATGATGAAATATTAGAATTGGGTGTGTCACCAGAAAAAGCGCCAGATTTACCAGAATATGTGACAATTGACTTTAACCAAGGAATACCTGTAGCACTTGATGGTGTGTCACTTGATGGTGTAGCACTTGTGACCCAGTTAAATCAATTAGGGGGGAAACATGGGATCGGAATTTTGGATATGCTGGAAAATAGGCTTGTTGGAATGAAGTGTCGGGGAATCTATGAAACACCAGGTGGAAGTATTTTATATCATGCTCATCAGATGCTTGAAAGTCTTTGTTTAGATAAGCAGACGCAACATTATAAGGCGCAAATTGCGATTAAATTTGGTCAACTTGTGTACGATGGATTATGGTACACGCCACTAAGGGAGTCGCTTTCAGCCTTTGTTGATCAAACGCAGAAAACAGTTACGGGAACAGTCAAGCTTAAGTTATATAAAGGAAATATCATTGGAGCAGGGATGACAAGTAAGTATAGTCTTTACTCTGAAGATATTGTAACATTTGGTGAGGACCAATCCTATAATCAAATGGATTCAGCCGGATTTATCAAATTATTTGGCTTGCCTCTAGAAGTTAAGGCGAGAATGGATAAGAAAAACAAACAAAATAAAGGAGAATAATTATGAAGATGTGGGATGGAAGATTTTCAAAGACGCTGGACGAAAAGGTAAATGCTTTTAATTCATCAATTCAATTCGATATTCAAATGTTTGATGAGGATATTGAAGGGACAATTGCTCATGCAACAATGCTTGAAAGTGTGGCAATTTTAACGGCCCAAGAGCGGGATCAAATAATTAGTGCCTGTTTAGAGCTGCAAGCAGAATATCATGATGGAACACTGGTAATCGACCCAACAAGTGAAGATATTCATATGTTTATTGAAAGTCAATTAACAATCAAAATAGGACAGGCGGGAAAGAAAGTTCATACAGCAAGAAGTCGAAATGACCAAGTAGCAACAGATTTGAAATTATATGTGCGTAAACAGTTAATTGCAGTTGATGATAAGGTAACAAAGTTAATTACAGTTATTTTAGCGAAAGCAGAGCAACACACAAAAACAATTATGCCGTGCTATACACACTTACAACGAGCGCAACCAATAACGTTTGCCCATCATCTAATGTCCTACACAGAGATGTTACTGCGTGATAAGCAACGGCTAGCTGATTGCTTAAAAAGGCTTAATACGAGCCCTTTAGGAAGTTGTGCAGCAGCAGGAACGACGTATCCAATTGACCGAATGCTAACAGCAGAACTACTACATTTTACAGGTCCAACAGCAAATAGTATTGATGGTGTCTCAGACCGTGATTTCTGCTTAGAAGCATCAACGGTGATTGCAACAATTATGATTCATTTATCCCGTTTTTCGGAAGAAATAATTGCATGGTGTTCGTGGGAATTTCGCTTTATGATTTTAGATGACAGTTTTGCAACAGGCTCATCAATTATGCCCCAGAAGAAGAATCCTGATATTGCAGAATTAGTTCGTGGTAAAAGTGGGCGTGCAATTGGAAATATGACAACATTATATACGATGCTTAAAGGGTTGCCACTTGCTTATAATAAGGATATGCAAGAAGATAAGGAAGCAATTTTTGATTCACTACATACGGTTTTAACGTGTTTAGATGCTTTTACACCAATGCTAGAAACAGCAACAATTTGTGTAGACAATATGAAAAAAGCAGCAGAAACAGGGTTCATTAATGCAACAGATTGTGCGGACTACTTAGTCAAAAATGGATTAGCCTTTAGAGAGGCCTACAAAATCGTAGGCAAAATCGTTGCTAAGTGCATTGAGCAAAATTTAACATTAGAAACACTAACACTGGAACAATACCAACAGGAATCACCCCTTTTTGCAGCAGATATTTTTACGGCAATCGATATGGTTACATGTGTAGAAAAAAGAACGTCATATGGTGGCCCAGCAGCAAAAGTTGTCAGGCAACATATTGCTGCAGTAAGGAGGGTATTAACGGATGAAGAAAATTAGTGTTGGCATAATTGGTGCCACGGGATATGTTGGTGTTGAGTTAATTCGATTATTGCTCGATCATCCTTTAGTTGAAATTGTAGCAATTGGGTCAAAGCATAATCAGGGAGTAGAAATTACCACAGTATATCCAATGCTCGAACAGTTATTTGAGCAAACGTTGATTGATGATTTTGCTGTCATTGATAAAAGTGATGTTATTTTCATTTCTCTGCCTCATGGTCTATCTCAAAAGTATGCTGCAGCAATTAATCAAGCGCATAAAATATGTATCGATTTAGGGGCAGATTTTCGGTTAGACGTAGAAGCAGTTTATACGAAGTGGTATGATGGTAAGTTTTTGGATAAAGCATTACAGGAACGTGCGGTGTATGGGTTACCGGAAATAAATCGCTGCAAAATCAGGGATTCGCTTATTATTGCCAATCCAGGTTGCTATCCAACGGCAATTAGCCTAGGGTTAGCACCGATCATCACTAAAATTAATCGAAAAAACATTATTATCGATGCAAAATCAGGCATAACGGGAGCAGGGAAAAGTTTAAGTGAACAAACGCATTTTGCTAATTGTAGTGATGGTTTTGGTCCTTATAATGTTGGAATGCATCGGCATACCCCAGAAATTGAGCAGATGCTATCATCAATTGCTCAAGATGAAGTAAATATTACATTTGTCCCGCATTTGCTGCCAATTAACAGGGGGATACTTGCAACAATCTACATTGATTTGGTTGAAAAAATATCATTAAGTGAGCTAAAATCTTTGTTTGATACGTATTTTGAGTTAGAATATTTTGTTAGAGTATTAGCATTAGGGAAAACAGCGAATATTAAAAATGTTGCCCGCTCTAATTTTTGTGAGTTATCACTACATCAGGATATGCATAGTGGGAAAATCATCATTGTTTCAGCAATTGATAATATGGTCAAAGGTGCAGCAGGACAAGCAATTCAAAATATGAATATTGTTTGTAATTTTTGTGAAATAACCGGATTAAAAGCAGTTCCAGCTGCTTTTTAAGGAAGTATAGGAGTAGAATAAATGAAATATATAACGGGCGGTGTATGTGCACCAAAAGGATTTAGAGCAAGTGGTGTTAGTTGTGGCATTCGTAAAAATAAAAACAAATTAGATTTAGGCATTATTGTCAGTGATGTACTAGCAAATAGTGCGGCAATTTATACCCAAAATATAATTAAAGGTGCGCCTATCAATGTGACAAAAGCACACCTAGAAAATTGTAAAGCCCAGGTGATGCTTTGTAATAGTGGAATTGCTAATACTTGTGCCGCAGATGGTCAAGAAATTGCCGAAAAAATGTGTCAAATTTGTAGTGCTAGCCTAGGATTAGAACAAGCTGATGTCATTGTTGCATCAACTGGAATAATTGGTGTGTCTTTGCCAATTGAAAATATTATTAGGGGGCTGCCACCACTAGTTGAAAAATTATCCGTTTTAGGGAATGATCTTTTTTCCCAAGCTATTATGACGACGGACACTTTTGATAAGCAGGTTGCTGTTAGTTTTAAGTGTGCTGGGGTTATCTGTCATATTGGGGCGTGTGCGAAGGGATCAGGGATGATTAATCCTAATATGGCAACAATGCTGTCATTTATAACAACGGATGTTGCAATTGATGGTACTTTACTAGAAGAAGCGTTAAAGGATGTGGCTGCTGATAGTTATAATATGCTAAGTGTTGATGGCGATACGTCAACAAATGATATGGTTGCAATTATGGCAAATGGCCAAGCTAATAATCAGGCAATTACAGTAAAAGATGAAAACTATGCTATATTTAAGGAAGCATTATTGGCAATTAGTTTAAACTTAACGCAGAAACTTGCTAAAGATGGTGAAGGTGCAACTAAATGCTTGCAGTGTAAAGTTAGTGGGACAAAGACAAAAAATGAGGCAAGATTACTAGCTAAAGCAGTTATTGGATCACCTCTTGTTAAATCAGCCATGTTTGCAGCAGATGCTAATTGGGGTCGGATACTCTGTGCGCTTGGTTATGCACAAGTAGTATTTGAGCCCACGGATGTTGCGGTTAGTTTTTGTTCGACCGCAGGTGAAATCAAAGTCTGTAGCCAGGGAATGGGGCTGGTTGTTGATGAAAAGTTTGCAACAAAAGTATTAAGTGAAGCAGATATTGCTATTAATATAGAGTTTAGTAGTGGTAGTCAGAGTGCCACAGCGTGGGGCTGTGATCTAACGTATGATTACGTTAAAATCAATGGCTCGTATCGGACGTAAAAATGAAGGAGGAAAAGAAGATGCATCGAAATATTGCTAATAGCACAAAAGCCGAGATTCTGCATCAAGCATTCCCTTATATTGAAAATTATCGGGGGAAAACGGTTGTAATCAAGTATGGTGGCAATGCCATGCAATCACCAGAAACGATTGCATCAATTATGAAGGATGTTGTTTTACTGTCCCAAGTCGGGATTAAAATTGTTTTAGTTCACGGTGGTGGACCAGATATTTCACAAACATTAACACAAATGCAATTAGAAAGTCATTTTGTTGATGGACTTCGGTATACTGATAAGCAAACACTTGAAGTAGCACAAATGGTATTAGCAGGAAAAAACAATAAAAATCTTGTCAATCACATCAATTTAGTGGGTGGGTTAGCTGTTGGTATTTGTGGTATTGATGGTAAATTAATTGAGGCCCATAAAATTAAAGGAAAAACCGATTATGGTTATGTTGGCGAAATTACGAAGATAAATCAAACGGTGATTGAACACCTATTAGCTGGCGGTTTCATTCCTGTAATTGCGCCTTTAGGTACAGATGAATTGGGCAATGTTTATAATATAAATGCAGATACAGCAGCAAGTTCAATTGCAGCGAAACTAGGTGCTGAGAATCTAATTATGATGACTGATATTCCGGGGATTTTACGGGATAAAAATGATGATACAAGTTTAATTTCGCAAATCCAAGTAAGTGAAGTGGGGGCCTTAATTCAAGAAGGTGTTGTTAGCGGGGGAATGCTACCTAAAATTGATAGTTGTGTGCATGCCATTAGAGAAGGCGTTGCAAAAGCGTGTATTATTGATGGCCGGATTCCGCATGCTATTTTAATTGAAATGATGACTGTTGAAGGTGTAGGCACACTATTTTACTAAAAAAAGGAGGAATAAACCAAGATGTACGCTAAACTAGAAAAAGAAGACAAAGCATTCTTGATGAACAATTACAACCGCTTTCCCATTGCGCTTAAAACGGGAGAGGGTAGTTATTGCACAGCTGTTTCAGGCCAGAAATACCTTGATTTCACTTCAGGAATTGGTGTGAATTCCTTAGGGCATTGTTATGCTCCCTGGGTAAGTGCAATAAGCAGGCAAGCGCAAACAATTGGGCACACTTCAAATCTTTATTATACCGAACCACAAATTACGTTGGCACGTAAATTATGTGACTATACCGGTTGTTCCAAGGTTTTTTTTGCTAATTCTGGTTCAGAGGCAAATGAGGCGGCCTTAAAAGCTGCGCGGAAATATGGTAAAAGTCGTAAGGGCGAACAGGCAATTGAAATTATTGCCTTGAAATCAGCGTTCCACGGACGAACGATGGGATCACTATCAATGACACCACAAAAAGCATATACAGAAGCTTTCACACCACTACTAACCGGAATTTCCTTCGTTGAAGCTAATAATTTTCCGGCATTAGTAGCTAAAATCACCCCGCAGACATGTGCAATCATCCTTGAACTTATTCAAGGTGAAGGGGGATTAAATGATTTAACAGACACTTACGTTAAAGCAATTTGGCAGACCTGTCAAGACAAGGACATCTTATTAATTATTGATGAAGTCCAAACAGGCTGTGGCCGAACAGGAACATTTTATGCATACGAGCAATATGATATTATCCCTGATATTGTAACCTTGGCCAAAGGCTTGGGTGGTGGATTACCAATAGGGGCGACGCTTTTTTATGACAAATGCCGTGCTATTTTTGCTTATGGTGATCATGGAACAACATTTGGTGGTGGAGCAATTGTTGCAGCGGGAGCAAATATTGTCTTTGACACAATAACAGCCCCCAGTTTTTTGCCTGAAGTACAGGATAAAAGTGCATACATGCGTCAACAAATTAGAAAGATGCCACTAGTTGTTAGTCTTAGTGGTAAAGGACTTATGATTGGCATTGAGCTAGCGGAGCATATTTTAGTAAGTGAGGCGGTTAAACGGGCAAATAGTCAAGGGCTCCTTACACTAACAGCTAAAAACAAATGGCGCCTACTACCAGCGTTAAATATTAGTAAAGCAGAAATCGACGAGGGCTTAAAAATAATGAAAAAAGTCCTAACAGATCTAGAGAAAGAAGGATAAGAAATGAAACATTTAACAACCATGGATTCAATGACAAAGCAAGAATTACTAGATATCATAAATCTAGCGGATCAATTAAAATATGAACAAAAAAATGGAATTGCCCACAAGCATTTATTAGGAAAAACATTAGGCATGATTTTTCAGAAAGCATCCACAAGAACACGGGTTTCATTTGAAGTGGGGATGTATCAATTAGGCGGCTATCCATTATTTTTATCAGCAAGTGATTTACAAATTGGACGTGGTGAACCGGTTAAAGATACAGCACGGGTACTATCGCGCTATTTAGATGGGATTATGATTAGAACATTTGCGCAACAAGAGGTAGAGGATTTAGCTAAATATGGTTCAATTCCTGTGATAAACGGGTTAACAGACTATGAACATCCCTGCCAAATTTTAGCAGATTTAATGACAATTAGAGAAGTAAAAGGAAAACTTGCAGGGCTAAAAGTTGCCTATGTTGGCGATGGTAATAATATGGTTAATTCTTGGATTAAAGGGGCGCTATTACTAGATATGAAAATTAGTATTGCTACACCAAAAGGATTTGAACCAGATGCCAAAATCATCAAACAGGCACAACAATCGCCTGACTTTGAACTCACAACAAATCCAATTACGGCTGTTAGAGGTGCTGATGTAATTATCACGGATGTGTTTGCCTCAATGGGACAAGAAGCCGAAGCTGTTCAAAGATTGGCAGCCTTTAAAGGGTTTAAAGTCGATGAAGCATTAGTTAGTCATGCCAATTTTGATCATATTGTCTTACATTGTTTACCAGCGCATCGTGAAGAAGAAATCAGTGCGGTCGTTCTAGAAAAACATGCGGACGTTATTTTCACAGAAGCAGAAAACAGGTTGCATGTTCAAAAAGCAGTCCTAGTAAAACTAATGGGAAATATGTAAGTAAAAGACAATGTTTCATGCTATAATTAAGTAAAAGACAATTAGCCAAAGGGGGAATGTGCATGTTAAAAGACCAGAGACAGTTAGCAATAATTACATATCTAAATGCTAATACCTTTGCTAAAATCGAGCAACTAGTCACATATATTGGTTGTTCGGAAATAACCATCCGCCGTGATATTCAAGCATTGGCAGCGCAAAACCGCTTAATTAAGGTTCATGGCGGTGCAAAAGTGATTAACGATCGGGAGCTGATGTCTGATTTTTCACTTGATATGCGAAATCAAACCAATTTAAATGCTAAAAATAAAATAGCAAAACGGGCAAGTGGCTATTTAATAGAGGGAATGTCCGTTTATTTAGATGCTGGTTCAAGCGTCTCCTGTCTGATTCCTTATCTTGTGAATAAATCATTAAAGATTTACACACATGGAGTGCATCATATTCCGGACTTATTAAAGTGGAAGCTCCCCTTTGTCATTATTGGGGGAACATTTAAGCCGCAAACGCAGGCGTTAGTGGGAGAAGTAGCAATCGAACAGATTGCCCGACTACATCTAGATATCGCTTTTATTGGCACTAATGCAGTTGATGATAAGTTTGGCTTATCAACTCCCGATATGGCTGAAGCACAAATTAAAAGGGCAATTATCAAGCATGCACAGCGGAGCTACGTTTTAGCAAATAAAGTAAAATTAGGCAAGAAGTCACATGTTAGCTTTGCTAAGATAGATGAGGTGACAGAAATAATTAGTTTTTAAGGAATCTTCAGGGATTCTTTTTTTTATAGTAAAAAATGATTTAAAATGATATATTTTGAAATAAAATGATTGAAACCGCTTTTTATTTGTGTTATATTAGCAGTATAGACTAAAAAGAAAGTGGGTGTTTTGATGATATATACGCTAACTATTAATCCGGCAATTGATTACGTGATGGAAATCGATGAATTAGTTGAAGGTCAAACCAATCGAGCACAGGGCGAGCAATTTTATTTAGGAGGAAAAGGAATTAATGTTTCAATTGTTTTGAATAATTTAGGCGTGAAGACGACAGCACTAGGATTTATTGGTGGATTTACTGGTGAGTATGTCAAACAGCAGCTTAGAAGCTATCCAAAAATCAGGGCTGATTTTACACAAATTGAGGGAACAACAAGAATTAATGTTAAACTTAAAGGCCGAAAAGAAACAGAAATAAATGGCAGAGGATCACAAATAACAGAAGCCGAGACAAATAATTTATTGGCAAAAATTAGCAAGCTCCCGCAAATTGATTACTTTATTATTTCGGGGAGTAGTCCTCAGAACATTGCCAAGAATTGGTATATAAAACTAACCAAACAACTACTTGAAAAAAAAATACCGGTTATAATTGATATTGCAAGTAGTGATTTACTGACAATTGCTCAAAGTAAACCACTACTTGCTAAACCAAATCAGGACGAATTAGAGCAGCTATTTGGCAAGAAATGCCGTGATGATAGGGATGTAATTGCCCTGGGAAAACAATTATTTGTCCTAGGCGTGCAGCATGTTATTATTAGCCAAGGAAAAAGTGGGGCAATTATGATTTGTTGTCATGGGGTTTATGTGGGGGGCGTCCCCAAGGGAAAATTAGTTAATTCTGTTGGTGCGGGGGATGCTTTAGTTGCAGGCTTTATTGCCAATTTTAGTGAAACAAAGGATGCCGTATCAGCCTTTAAAATGGGCATTGCTTGTGGGAGTGGCAGTGCTTATAGTGAGCATCTGGTCAGCAAAACAGTAGTGGATGCTCTAATTGATCAAGTCAAAATCAGAAAATATGAATAAAAAGAAAGTTGGATTAGTATGAATAAATTAAATGACATATTACAACCGGAATTAATGATATTATCAATGGAACAAACAACAAAAAGTGAGATTATCATAGCAATGGCAACTAAATTATTCGAGGCAAATATCATTAGTGATTTAGCTGGATTCATTGAAGTTATTTGGGAGCGCGAAGCAATTGGAACCACGGGAATTGGTGGAGGAATTGCTATTCCCCATGGTAGAAGTCGACTTGTAAATAAAACGGCAATTGTGTTTGCACGCAATAAAATGGGTGCCAATTTTGATTCAATCGACGGTAAAAAGACCACGCTTTTTTTCATGATAGCTACACCAGTGGAGGCATCCGCTAAGCATTTAGAGATACTAGGCATGCTATCAGGAAAATTAATGCATCAAGAAATAAGTGCTGCATTAATTGATGCACAAACCCCAGAAGCGGTTATCAAGTTACTTGAGCAAACAAACCTAGAACAACAACCACTTAAAAGACCACTAATTTTAGCCATAACAGGCTGCTCAACAGGGATTGCTCATACATTTATGGCCGCAGAAAAATTAAAGGAAACAGCGCGTGACTTAGGGATTGCGATTAAAGTAGAAACTAATGGTGCAACAGGTGTGGAAAATGCTTTAACACCAGAGCAAATTAGCAAGGCTGAAGGAATAATTATTGCCTCAGATATTAAGGTATCAATGGACCGCTTCAAGGGCAAGAAAGTTATTTTGGCTCCTGTGGCTGATGGCATTCATAAAGCACAAAAATTACTACTGGATATTCAACGTGATAATATTGAAATTTATGAGGGTGATGCTGAAAATAGTGAGCAAAATAGTAGTTCAGGAGGAGCAATATATAAGCACCTCCTATCGGGAGTTTCACACATGCTCCCCTTTGTTGTAGGAGGGGGGATTGCAATCGCACTTGCCTTCTTGGTGGATCAAATTTTAGGCGTACCCCAAGGTGAACTTGCAAACCTTGGTTCGTACAATCAAGAGGCTGCCTACTTAATGAAAATTGGTGGAATGGCCTTTGGCTTTATGCTTCCCGTGCTTGCGGGCTACATTTCTTATAGTATCGCAGACCGACCCGGGTTAGTTGTTGGATTTGTTGCAGGAGGGATAGCAAGTAGTGGGGGCGCGGGATTTCTAGGTGCGCTACTAGGTGGTTTTATTGCCGGCTACACAATCCATCTACTAAAAAAAGGCTTAAGAAAACTGCCAAAGTCACTAGATGGAATCAAAACAATTTTATTCTATCCGGTACTAGGAGTATTGGTTGTAGGTGGACTAATGCTTGCCATTAATATTCCAATGAGTCAACTAAATATGGCGCTGAATAATTTTCTAGCAAGTTTAAGTGGAACAAATGCGATTGTTTTAGGCATGCTTTTGGGGACGATGATGGCTGCTGATTTAGGTGGTCCAATTAACAAATCAGCATATATTTTTGCAACCGGAACACTTGTTGGAACAGTTGCAACGGGAGGAAGTAGCATCATGGCAGCTGTTATGGCAGCGGGAATGGTACCACCTTTGGGAGTCTTCTTTGCAACAACGATGTTTAAAAATAAATTTACGAAACCACAACAACAATCAGGATTAACAAATTTAATTTTAGGGGCCTCATTTATTACTGAAGGGGCAATTCCTTTTGCCGCAGAAGACCCAACAAGGATGATACCAAGTTTTATTGTGGGCTCATCGTTAACAGCAGCGTTAGTGTTAGTACTTGACATTAAAGTCATGGCTCCACATGGGGGCGTATTTGTCATCTTTTTAGTATCAAATATGCTGCTCTACTTGGCAGTAATTATTGTGGGCTCATTAATTACTGCTATGATGATTGGATTGCTTAAAAAGGATATTAAATAAGGGCGTTAATCAAGCGCTGTTTAGGATGTTTTTATGGAGCGAAAGGCTTACCAAAGTTATTTGAAAATCGGGGGCGTTTTGCTGAGAAAATGGAGCGTGATAAGCTAAAAAGTGAGGTAGGAGAAAAAAGTCGTTTTATTGATTGACGGGAGGGGCCTTTTTTGCTAAAATATATAAGGTATGGTGCCATAGCCAAGTGGTAAGGCGTGGGACTGCAACTCCCTGATCGTCGGTTCAAATCCGTCTGGCACCTCCATATGAATTAGATAGTAGTGATAAGGTTTAACGGCTTTGTTGCTATTTTTTTTATGTCAAAAATGATTACTTCATTATCACACGCTAAAATAAATTATCCAATCTACCAGCTAATTCATGTTGACGAGTAGGGAATAAATGCCCATAAATGTCATACGTTATTCGAATAGAAGCATGACCTAGACGTTTTTTTTATTATAAAGTCTTGTTCTTTCATATCGATGAGAAGTGCAACGTGTGAATGTCGTAAGTCCCCAGTGTGATAGGATAGTTGCGTGAAGATGCTGCGCCCAAAGGTTGCTGTAGTTTTCTTCATTTGAAGAAAGAAAAATAACCATTCAGCAAGGTGCACATTCTGTGCCGAGAAAAATCATTGGGTAATACTTTAGCAGTTTCTAAAATTGCTTCTTCCTTCCAATATTTTCTGAGAGATTTGATGAGAAAAAGAAATTTTTTCGGAAGATTATACATAGGAATACCAACTTTCAAATATGATATGGATTTTTCGTCCATTCACCTTTAATTATTGGCGTTTTTGTTAGTATCAAGCTTTTTCGTGCAAAAATAAAAGGAATTCTGTCCTCCTATACTAGTGGATAAATTCCTTAACTTACAAACATTGTCTAGCCTGTGACGTTTTAAAAGATGGGAAAACACCAGGGGATATTCCGATTGAAATTTATATTCTGTACCGTGTTTTAGAGATTGCTGATTTAACATCTGAGGAACATTTCCTTTAGCTGGGCAATATGTGTGGCATTCCTTAGTTTACAAGGTATGAATCGATTACTTGCAACACTTGCTGGTGTGGCGCAGGGGCTTGTGCTGGATTAATTTAAGAATTACTTTATACAATCAATTTGCCACTAGCGAACAATCCCACTATTATATCACAGATTCGTGATTTCTTACCGAGTTTTGGGATTCTGGAAGAATATCCGGTTTTGGCAATTGGCTTAATTGTTACGGTGGTTACCATTGTTATTTTATGCTTGCTTTAAGTGGTGCATTGATGGCATAAAATAATAGCTACGCTGATTTGAATATGGGAGTTAGAGCAATTGTTATTGGCTTGGCATCAATAATTATTGCTGAAGTTATTTTCCGTAATTTAACATTTGTGATGAGATTTATAACTGTAATTATTGGTTCAATTACTCCAGATGAGGGTAGTATAACAATTAGTGGGGAAGATGTTACATCAAAAGATGTCCGCAAACGCTCAAAATATATTGGACGAGTATTCCAAAATCCACGCATGGGTACAGAAACAAAGCTTACAAGTGATGAGGATTTAGCTCTTGCAGTTAAAAGAGGTAAGCCCTAAGGAATTGGCTTAGAAACTAGGCTCAAATCAGAAATCAGCTTACTATCAGGAGGGCAACGCCAGGAGATAGCGTTGTTGATGGCAACCTGTTTCACTCCAAATTTACTGCTACTTGATGAGCATACAGCTGCCTTTGATCCGAAAACGAGTGCAATTGTGCTTGAATTAACAAAACAAGTAATCAACGAGCAAAATTTAACAGCATTAATGATTACACATAATTTGGAAGATGCCATAAAATACGGAAATCGCCGACGACGTTTCTGAATTCGAAAAAAAGACGATAGTAGGACCGTAATTATTAGAACTTTTTCATCGTTGCGTGTGAAAGTCTTTTTTTATAAAAAAAATGATAGGATTATTTTTCGGTTATTTGGCTGGTCTTACTCTTCCATGGATTCTAGGACTAAATTTATTAAGAGGTGGCTAAGTCCTGAAGAATATGAGTAAAAATTTGATCTGATTGGCGATATACCGAGGCAGAAGTTGATATCTGAGATTTCTTTGATATAGTTATTTTTTGCAGCAGTGAATGAAATAATTTTTATTCCCCTACTCACTGCATTTTTAATATGCTCCATAAGCATCAGATTGTCGCCACTAGATGAAAAAATGACGACGATTTCATCGATATTGAGGTTATCAAGTATGTACTTAGTCAATTCAGAGTTTGCACTAATCGGGATGACACATGAGATTATCCTCTTTTTTAGAAGTTTGTTAGAAAAATTTTCAGCTTGAATATGCTGGTCGATGCCAGTTGGTACTAAAAAAATAGACTTTGCATGCCCTAAGAAGCTTTTAAGTAATAGGATGTCTTCCTTTACTAGATTATCATGCATTTGCTGAACAAACGAACCAAGGTTACCATCATGCTTCCCTCTAGTTTTATTGCAATTCTGTGAAATAAAATACTTAAATTCGCTAAAGCTTCTGAAACCAATTTTTTTTGTGAATCTTAATATTGTAGATTTTGAGACAAAACATTGTTTGGACAGCTGATCAATTGTTAATTCTGGAATGATTTCAGGCTGTTTTCTGACGAGTTCGTAGATGTCCTTTTCTGCGGTGGTTAGAATTAAAAGTTGCCGATTTACCAAGTTTTCTAGGTTCTGCATTTGTGCACTTTCCTTTCATTTTAATGGTACAAAGTTTCATTAAGATAAATACTATATACCATAGCTGTTAATTATAGTATACTATGAAATGTAGCCGGTTACAATAGAGTGATGTAAAGGAGAATTGTTATGTCAAATATATTCATTGCGGAGAAGATAATTGAATTTTCTGGCGGGATTGATAATTTTAAAACACTTGAGAATTGTATGACCCGTGTTCGTGTTACGTTTATTGATGATAGTCTGGTAGATAAAGATGCAATTAGAGAAATCACTGGTGTTTTGGGTTTAATAGAAGAGAATACCTTACAAATTGTAGTTGGTCCTGGAAAATCTTCGAAGATAAAAACGTTAATTTCTGAGCGTATTAACCTAGAGGAGTCAAGTGTTGCAGATGCAAAGGATTCGAAGAAGGGGAGTAATATTCTAAAGATGCTTTCAAGTATTTTTGTTCCACTCATTCCTGCAATTATTGCCTCGGGATTTTTACAAGGAATTAATAATATTTTGGTAAATACGGCAGTTATTGAAGCAGGAAAAAATAAAATTGCTGCAAGTGGTACATTAAGTGCAGCACAAGTTGTACTACAAGGGAAAAATCTGCTTGAAGTTAGCGTGTTCCTAGGGATCTTATCTTCTGCAACTTTTGGGTTTCTAGCAATATATACTGGAATTACTGCAGCAAAAGTCTTTAAAGGAAACTATATTTTAGGTGGAGTTATTGGTGCTGCAACTATTGCACCTGCATTAACACTAATTAACATTGTACCGGGACAAGGCGGAATTATTGGTGTCATTCTAGCTGTTTATATCATGTCAAAAATTGAGTATATAGTTAAGAAAGTTGTTCCGGATATTCTTGATGTCGTATTGAGTCCTACTTTGACTTTGATTTTGACAGCAATCGTTTTGTTCACAGCGATAATGCCATTTGCTGGGTTTATTTCAGATATATTAATTAATGGAATTATGTTCTTAATTGATAATTCAGGTATTTTTGGTGGATATGTCCTTGCAGCTGCATTTCCTTCTTTAATTGCAACTGGTTTACATCATGGGCTTGCTCCAATCCATCTCGAGATGATTAAAACAATGGGAGGAACTCCACTTTTTCCAATACAAATAATGAGTAATTCTGGCTTAGTAGGCGCTGGTTTAGCTGTCTTGATTTGCACAAAAAGTCAAAAGACGAAAGAAATTGCTAGAGGGGTGCTCCCCCCGACTTTCCTTGCTGTGGGAGAACCAACTATGTTTGGGCTATTACTACCTCTTGGATTCCCATTTATTACTGCATCAATTGGAGCTGGATTTGGTGGGATGATGGCACGGGTTTTTGAATTAAAAACATATGCATTTGGAGCTGCTGGGATGTCTGCTTTGCCATTAATTGCTGATGGGAAATATCTACAATATATCATTGCATATGCAGTAGGTTGTGGTGCCGCATTTATTATTACTTTTTCATATATTAAAATTATGCGAAAAGAAATTTAGCTGGAATATTTTCTGATTTGTTTCAATGATCAGAAGAAGTATGATAATCATTGGGTGCGAGCACCCAATTTTCTTATTCTTGAGTAGATGTACTATTGCAAGCTCCTTTAGAATAGAGCAGATTTAGAGGATATTGGAGAAATATACAAACTAATTGTGGATCTCTACCAACAAAATAGTAGAAAAGTATGAATAAAAATCGGAAAGGATGAGTAAAAGTGAGAGCAATTATGGTGATGTTTGATACAATGAGTCGTAGATACTTATCAACATATGGGAGCAAATGGGTAAAAACACCTAATTTTGAGCGATTGAAAAAAAGAACACTTCAATTTGATAATTTCTTCAGTGGCTCTCTTCCATGCATGCCAGCGAGAAGAGAACTGCATACAGGAAGATATAATTTCTTGCATCGCAGTTGGGGGCCAATAGAGCCATTTGATATTTCTGTGATGGAAATTTTGAAAAAACAAGGAGTTTATACTCATATTGTCACGGACCACTCGCATTATTGGGAAGATGGCGGTGCAACATATCTTACAAGATATACAACTTGGGAAGGATTTAGAGGACAAGAAGGTGATAGATTTGTTGGGATAGTTGATAAAGAGCAAATTATTATCCCTAGACAAATTACATCAAATAAAAAAAGTGAAAGTCTTCATTTTAATTGGGCGAATCGTAGTAAGGTTTGCAATGAGGCTGAATACTCAAGTGTTCAGACTATTGAGGCGGGTCTTAATTTTATTGATGATAATCATAATAGTGAACCATGGTTTTTGCAAATTGAGTGCTTTGATCCACATGAACCATTTGATGTTCCACAGCGTTTTCTTAATATGTATGATGATACATATGTTGGTGATAATTTTGACTGGCCTTCGTATGAGCCAGTTTGTGAATCAGAAGAGGAACAACTCCATATAAAAAAGCGTTATGCTGCACTCATTTCAATGTGTGATTTCTACTTAGGAAAGATTCTTGATAAAATGGATGAGCATGCTATGTGGGAGGATACGATGCTTATTGTTAATACAGATCACGGATTTTTGATGGGTGAACATGAATGGTTTGGTAAAAATGTTCAACCTTGTTATAATGAAGTATGTCATATACCTTTTTATCTATACGATCCACGTTATCCAATAAAAAATGAGAATAGAAAATCATTAGGACAGATGATTGATATTGGACCAACACTGTTAGACTACTTCGGAATTGATAAACCAGCAGAAATGATCGGGAAAAGCTTATTTCCAATCATTGAAAATGATATCCCCGTACGTGAGGGGATACTATTTGGCTCTTTTGGAGGAGCGATTAATGTATCGGATGGAAATTATACATATATGCGCGCAAGTGTTGATTTGAATAATGAGCCATTATACGAGTATACGTTGATACCTACTAAAATGAGGGGATTTATTCCCAGAAATCTATTAAAAGAGAGTACGCTAACAAATGAATTCAGTTTTTTAAATGGGGTACCAGTGTTAAAAATTCCTGGTGAAGGGTTTGGGTCTAGCTACAAGTTTGGGAATAAACTTTTTTCGCAAGAGGTGGATTACGAACAGTTGTATCCAATTGATGATCCGATACTAGAGCTAAAAATGATTGAACTTATGCGTCAACTGATGATTGAAAATGAATCTCCAAGGGAACAGTATCAGCGGATTGGTATACCAAGGAGCAATGAAATGGATTTTGAAAGACTCTTGAATCAAAAAAAGAATCAGATGGGGCATCAGCATTTAAATTTAGAATTTAACATTACACAAAAACAGAAAATGAAAATTATGTTCATAAAAGATTTTATTCCTAATCATGGTATATATGATATAGAAAAAATGTTGAACTTTAAGTTTAGCATTTCTCATCAAAAAGATATTGATGATGTAATTATACAAGTCGCAACAAGTTTGCTCGATCGCTCAAACATTAATACTAAAGAGCATGAAAAAATTTTAAAACGCTTGCATTATAGCGGAATGAGGGGTTAATTAAAAATGGAGTACATTATTATACTCATAATTAGTTTAATCTCTTCAGTATTTGGTTCAATTTGTGGAATTGGTGGTGGTATTCTAATGAAACCAATTCTTGATGCCACAGGTCTATTGAGTATAGGTGCAATTAGTTTTTTATCGAGTTGCACAGTTTTATCAATGAGTAGTTATTCGGTCATGAAAGCAAAAATGGATGCACCAAGCACAACAAAAGTTACAGCTTTAGCAGGAGGAGCAGCAATCGGTGGAGTTTTGGGGAAAATTTCTTTTCAATTTATTCTCGGACTATTTGAAAATCAGAATCGTGTTGGTGTTATCCAAGCAATTGTTCTTCTTGTATTGACACTCTTTACCTTGATATATACGTTGAAAAAACGAAATATAAAAACACGAAAGGTTAAAAGTGTTACTGCACAAGTTCTAATTGGTCTTGTTCTAGGTCTTTTTTCTGCATTTTTAGGTATAGGTGGTGGTCCAATTAATCTAATTCTCTTACATTACTATTTTTCAATGGATACAAAAGAGGCCGTGAAAGGGTCATTGTATATTATTTTATTTTCGCAAACAGCAAGTCTATTATTGACTATTGTGTCAAATCAAGTACCGGAAGTAGATTTATTTTTACTTTGCTTAATGATTTTATCTGGAATAATAGGCGGGGTAGTGGGTAAAAGAATTAATCAGATGTTTACAAATATCCAGATAGATTTCATGTTCGTTGCTGCGATGATAGGGATAATATTGATTAATAGTTATAATATAATAAAATAAAATACATATAAGGAGGTAAGATTAAAGTGATATCATTTTTGATTAAACCTGCATCATCATTATGTAATATGCGCTGTAAATATTGCTTCTACTTTGATGTGGCGGATCATCGTGAAATTGAATCTCATGGAAAGATGAAATATGATGTGATGAAAATGTTGATTACAAGGGCCTTGGATTATGCGGGTCCCTATGGGAATGTTCAATTTGCATTCCAGGGAGGCGAACCGACAATTGCAGGTCTAGATTATTTCAAGGCATTTATTGCTGAAGTGTTAGTTCAAAAGAAAAAGCAGAAAGTACACTATGCACTTCAAACTAATGGACTACTTTTAGATGAAAAATGGGGTGAATTACTTAGCGTACATGATTTTTTGGTAGGGATATCCTTAGATGGGTACAAAGAAAATTCTGATTTATTTCGGAGTGATATCAAAAGAAATAGTACCTATGATCGTGTGATTGAGAAAATAGAATTACTCAAAGCATTTGAAGTGCCATTCAATATATTAACTGTCCTCACATCGAATCTTGCAAGAAATCCTGAGAAACTATATAATTTCTATAAAGCTAATGAACTATCGCACGTCCAACTAATTCCATGTCTGGGGTCACTCGATAGCGAAAAATCATCGGAATCTGCACTCAAACCAGCAGCATTTGCTTATTTTTACAAAAAGTTCTATCAGCTTTGGTATGATGACTATAAAAATGGAATATACATGAATATTTCTTTGTTTAATGATATTATTCCAATGTTTCGTGGTATTCCGCCACAACAATGTGGAATGCTTGGGTTTTGTTCTCCACAATTTGTGATTGAATCAGATGGCTCAATATACCCATGCGATTTTTATGTTTTAGATAAGTATGCGTGTGGAAATGTTTTGTTTGATGAAATTTATGATGTCCTACATAGAACTAACATGCAAGAATTTCTAAGTGAAAGTAAAAGGATGAGTTTATTATGTGACAATTGCCAGTTTAGAGAAATATGTAATGGAGGGTGTAAACGACAAAACATTGTATACTTCACTGATGATAACTATTGTGGCTATCGCGATTTTTTACAATCAGCGCATGAGAGTATGCGTGAAATAGCTAGCAAGATACCACTTGTTTAGTATTTATGAATAGGGTGTTAATGTATTTTTTATAGAATAGAAAACGACTTTTGGTGTATTTGTCAACCGAAAAATGATCCACTCTTATTGCTTTTTTAAGCTATTCTAAGGTTTCTTTAGACCTGTAACTTTCTTCTGATAAATCTAGGATACCCAGTGTGATAGTCAATCAATTATTGCAGTGGTGAGAATTGGGTCTTTGAAAATCAATGTTTGTAAGTTGAGGATTATCACAAGTAATAATGTGATAGTTCATTTCTATTTTGACTTACAAAAACTTATAAAACTACAATAAAATATGGTGTTGAAAAAATTGGATTAATAAGTGAACTTAATTCATTAAATAGAGAGTTGAATACAGGTAATGTTAGTAGGTCTTGTTATTTACTGCTACTACAGTTATCGCAGTAAAATTCATGAAATCATTATGTTAATACAAGCCAAACTACGAACAAAGTAGGAAAAAATTGGAGTTGATCCTAGGAAAATCACAGTAGCTAAAGCAAAAACTAAAAGCGTCAGAAAATCGCAAGGTGACTGACGCTTTTTCATGTTACTGTTTAATTTTTTTCTCGCTGTAATTTTTAGGACTAGATGCTTTGAATATTGATGTAAAGTGCTGAAATAAGAGCTATTTTAGAGGGAATAAATTAAAAAGACTGATTCCTGTTTAATGCAGAAATCAGTCTTAACTAAATAATAAGGGATTAGACTTTGTGAAGAAACTAAAATCGCTCTTCTACTTACCTCCAAATGGGAAAGAATGTTAAAAGCTAGATTAAGTGAAGCATTTCATCAAGTGACATTTGGACGTTGAGAGCGTTATTTTATTTGCGAATAATAAATAAAATGATGAAGTTGCTTTTTATTGTTATTGCTTATTCCTTTCCCTATGTACCATTTTACATTGTTCTTATTTAAAACACAATTAATATGCATTAAAAAAGAATAAATTGTGTAATAGCAGTGATTATTAACTGAATATAGGCACGACAAGAAACTTCACGGTATTGATAAAAAAATATTATAAAACAATATAACGAATCATTTTATTCTATA
>JBOFTV010000040.1:0-43304 GCA_051652245.1 Culicoidibacterales bacterium
ATTAAAGGCATTAATTTCCGCTTTTATTTTTGAATTGTAGCTCAAGTTGTGATTATTAGCCCTTTTTTTAAAAGAGGCTCATTTGATTTTGATCAGCTAAACCTTCTAAGACTCTTAATACTTCTAATTTTGCTAATACTGTTTTTGAGACACCTGTTCTTTTTTGTAGATCTTCTTTTGAGAGAAATTCACCTTTTTTGGCTTCTTCTACCATCATTTTCGCAACATTTTCACCTAGTCCATCGACTGATTGAAACGGAAATAGTAGTTGCTTATTTTCTTCATCTACAAGAAAATGATTGGCATGTGATTTATAGAGATCAACTACTTTAAAGCCATACCCGCGCGCAACCATTTCTAATACAATATCAAGTGTTGCCTTTGTGTCAATTTCTTTATTTGTTGCTTCAGGAGTTCGACCAATTTCTTCAATTCTTGCTTTAATTACTTCATATCCACCTATTATTGTTTCAATTTCATATGTTTTTCCACTCCCACGAACACTAAATAATGATGCGTAGAAATAAAGCGGTTTATGGACTTTAAACCAAGCAATCCTTACTGCCATCATTACATAGGCAGTAGCATGCGCTTTGGGGAACATATACTTGATTTTTGTACAGGAATCAATATACCATGCTGGCACTTCAAATGATTGCATCAGCTCAATATAATCTTGATTTGCTGCCGTAAATTTACCTTTTCTAACTAGTTCCATGATTGTGAAGGCATCACTTGGCCGCAGTCCTTTGTAGATTAAGTAGACCATGATATCATCACGACAACCAATTACATCTTTTAAAGCACATGTTCCAGAATTTACTAACGCCTGCGCATTATTTAGCCAAACATCGGTCCCATGAGATAATCCTGATATTTGCACAAGCTCTGCAAATGAAGATGGATTGGTTTGCTCCAGCATTTGGCGGACAAATTCTGTTCCAAACTCTGGTAATCCTAACGACCCTATTTTTGAAAAAATTGGTTTTTCCAGCTTAAGGGCTTCAACATTTGAAAAAAGCGAATAGACCAAGGGGTCATCAACCGGAATATCCGTTGGCTTGATTCCACTTAAATCTTGTAGCATTCTAATGATTGTTGGATCATCATGGCCAAGTAAATCCAGTTTTAGTAAGTTATCATGAATAGCATGAAAATCAAAGTGCGTTGTTCGCCATTCTTTCCCTGTTTTTCCATCCGCAGGATACTGAACTGGTGTTATATCATAGATTTCCATATCCTTTGGTACAACAATTACCCCACCTGCGTGGCGGCCTGTTGTTTTTTTTACCCCTGCTACTGCTCCTGTTAAGCGGTCAACTTCTAGTAAAGATATATCGAGTTCAGGGTGGTCGTTTGCATATCCTCTAACATAGCCATAGGCTGTTTTTTCAGCAATTGTTGAAATTGTACCTGCTCTAAAAACATAGTCTTCGCCAAATAAGACTTTTGTGTAGTCATGAGCTATTGGCTGATACTCCCCTGAAAAATTCAAGTCAATATCGGGAACTTTATCGCCTTCAAAACCAAGGAAGGTTTCAAAAGGAATATCATGTCCATCTTTTATTAATTTAGTTTCACATTCAGGGCAATTTTTATCGGGCAGGTCAAAACCACTTCCCACTTCACCACCATGAAATTCACTCATTTTACATTTTGGACAAACATAATGTGGTGGTAGTGGGTTTACTTCTGTAATTTCCATCATTGTTGCAACAATTGATGAGCCAACTGACCCCCTTGAACCAACAATATAGCCATCATCTAATGATTTTTTCACTATTTTGTGGCAGATATAGTAAATTACGGCAAAACCATGACCAATGATGCTATCTAGCTCTTTATTAATGCGCTCTAAAATTAATTGTGGCAAATTTTCACCATAGATTTCTTTTGCACAAGTCATCACCATATCTCTAACATTTTGGTCAACATTATCCATCGACGGTGTAAATAACTCATCTTTTATTACTTTTATTGGTTCAAGCATCTCTGAAATAAGGTGAGTGTTTTCAACTACGATATCATTAATTAGCGTTTCATTTTTCAGAAAACTAAAGGCCTGCTTCATTTCCCCGGTTGTCATTAAATAAGCAGCTGGAATCTCTTTTATTTCTTTGCGAGCAAGTGGGTGGACACCGGTTTGTGTATCAATATACATTTGGCGAATAATTGTATCCCCTTGTTCAAGCTGATGCACATCTCCTGTTGCGACAATAATCTTTCCACTTTTTTCTGCTATTTTCAGAAAATCGGCCAGGGCTTGCTCAAGCATTTGCTTGTTTTTAAAGGTTCCATTATAAATTAATGGTTCGTAGATGTGCGGTGGCTGAATTTCAATAAAATCATATTTCGCCATTCTTGTTAGCACCGCTTCTTCATCCTGCGTCAAAAAAGCCGAAAATACTTCATTATTCAAACAAGCACTACCAAAAATCAAGCCTTCACGATGTTCTTCTAGTACTTCTAGGGGCAATCTTGCTTCCCGCACAAAATAATCAACATGAGAATATGAAACAAGCTTAAACAAATTTTTGAGTCCAACTTCATTTTTCACAAGAACATTTACATGGAATGAGTAGTCGATTTGATGCGCCCTTTCTGAGGTTACAACATGATTAAATTCTGATAACCTGCTAACGCCTCTTACCTTATACTCATTAAGCATACTTAAAAAAACATCGACAGTTGCTTTTGTATCAGCAATTGCGCGGTGATGCTGCTCAAGGGCCACAGAAAAGAATTTAGTCATCGCTTTTAGTCCATGACGCTTCATTTGTGGGTAAAGATGTCGGGCCATTGCTAAGGTATCAATATAGTGTAGTGGTAGTTTCTGCTTATGTAATTGTCCGTAGATTGCTTTAATAAAGCGGATATCAAAGTGGGCATTATGAGCAACAAAAATAACATCATCCAAGTCACCACACCATGTCAAAAAGTTTTCCATTACTTCAGCGATATTAGGTGCTGCATCAACATCATGTTGTTGAATATTAGTTAATTCAATTGTTGTTGATGATAGCAGTTGATGCGGGTTTACAAATGATTCAAATGTATCTATATTCATGCCACTTTTAACTTTAATTGCGGCAATTTCAATCATTTTATTAAAATTAGGGCTAAATCCTGTTGTTTCGATATCAAAGACAATAAATGTTGATTCTTCAATAATTGCCTCGCTAAGGCTCTTTCTTTCCGGATAATAAATGTTTGTTTCACTGTAATCAACAACATTAAATTCACAGCCAAAGATAACTTTTGTTTTTTGATTTTTACCTGAGGCGCTGTAAGCGTTAGGGAAGGAATGGACGACTGCATGATCTGTTATTGCAATAGCAGGATGCTCATATTGGATTGCCCGATTTACCAAGTCTTCTGCACTAACAACCCCATCTAATTGACTCATTTTTGTGTGTGCGTGTAGTTCAATTCGCTTTTTCGGTGCATTGTCCCGTTTGATTTCTTTGTGAAAAACCTGGAATTTTGATAGTCTAACAACCCTTTGATTTTTCATGTATGGGTTAACTTCTAATTTACCTAAAATATAGAGCCATGTCCCTTTTTTTATTTCATCTATTTCATCTTCGCTATTGAGCCATTTGCTAATGTAGATTGAATCAGTATAATCGGTTACTTTCAGCGTTGCAATAAATTTCCCGGTTTTTGTTTTTCTTATTTCTTTGTCAAAAACATAGCCTTCGAGCATAACTGTTTCACCAATGTTTTGAAGTTCTTTAATAAATTGTAATTTTTCAAGTGATTTCGACCCAAAATTACCTGCTAGTGATTTCGCTGCTTGTTTGGAAACGATTGGTGCTTTAACTGCTGTTTGTTCTGTTGGGAGCATCCGTTCTACTTCCTGGACATGAGCATTTACTTGCTTAAAATCTGTTGTTTCCTTAGTTTTAATGGCTGTTTCAAATTTTTGCTTTGCCTGCTCACCTATTGAAATTTCAAGTGTTATTTTTTTGCCTATACGTAAAAACTCTTCTTCAATCGCTGCCCTTTTTTCCTTATATTTAAGGAGGTGGTATTCGTCACCACAGGAAATATGCAGTCTGTTTTGCTCATAATGGAGCGTTGTGAACGTTAACGCATGTTTTAAAAAGCTTGAATCCGTAAAGCTTTCATGCAAAAAAATCTCAAAATAATCGTCGATTTGTTCTTGTGTGATTTTGGCATTACCAGTTATGGTAAAATACATATCCGTCGTATACGGAAATTTTGCCCGTAGGCTTTGCTTTAGGAGGACATAATCTTTTAACAAAATAAATGCCGCTGCCTCTAAATGAAAATTCCAACACTGCTTTTGTGAATCCACCACTAATTTTACAAAATTACAGCTTTGTAAATAAGTGATAAGACTTATTTCATCAATTTCTAGTTGTTTAATCAGTATCTCAATTTTTGAACTATTAGACAAACACAACACGACCTTTCTTTTTTAGAAAATAAAAGCAAGCCAAGGTACTTTACTAAATAAGTTTGTACTTTGGCTTATTTTATTGCGGATTATATGAGCCACTTTTTAAGTGTTTGGGCCACATCATTAAGCTTGATTTTAGTTGTTTCGTCCGTTATTCTATTGTTACATTCTACTTCATTTTCGCAAATATCTTTGCCCACAATAATTCTTATTGGTGAGCCAATTAAATCAGCATCACCAAATTTTGCTCCGAGCCGCTCATCGCGATCATCAAATAAAATATTCAGCCCCTCATCTTTGAGTTGGTTATACAATGATGTTGCTGCTTCTTGCTGCTGCTCATTTTTTGTGTTTGCTACGAGTAAGTGAACCTGAAATGGTGCCACTGAAAGTGGCCAGACAAGTTTGTTTTCAACTTGATTACCTTCAATCAATGCCATTAGTAGGCGACTAACGCCCATGCCATAACATCCCATAATTATTGGCTCTAATTTACCTAGGCTATTTGTAAATGTTGCCCCCATGAGTTCAGAATATTTAGTTCCCAATTTGAATATATGCCCGATTTCAATCCCTTTAGCAAATTTAATTAGACCTTTGCCATCTGGAGATGAATCCCCTTCTTTCATATCTGGATATACTTCTAAATTGGCTGCAAATGATGATTCATCTGAATATACTACCGTATCTTCACCAATATGTGATAATATCATAAATTCAGCCGACTCTGATCCACCAATTTCACCTGACAATGCAGACACTTTGCGATAATTGAGTTTCATTTTTGTTAATATTGCTTCATAGGCATCAGACATTTTATCATAAATAATATCCGTATCTTCTGCTGTTGCAGTAAAGGAATAAGCATCCATCATTGAAAATTCTCTTCCCCGCATTAAACCAAATCTTGGTCTTAGTTCATCTCTAAATTTTGTTTGGATTTGATAGAGTGTTAATGGCAATTTTTTATACGTTTTAACAAAATCGCGAACAATATCCGTTATTACCTCTTCATGTGTTGGTCCCAAAGCAAAGTTACGGTCATGGCGATCTGTTAATTTCATTAATTCAGGTCCATATGCTGCTAATCGACCACTTTGCTCCCATAATTCTAATGGTTGCAATACTGGCATGAAAATTTCATGTGCATCAATTGCATTCAATTCTTCTCTGATAATTTGCTCTATATTTTGCATTACCTTTTGCCCTAGGGGTAAATAACTATAAATTCCTGCTGCTGTCTGCTTAACATATCCACCTTGTAATAAAATTTGATGGCTTGCAATTTGGGCATCGCTTGGTATTTGTTTGGTTGTTGGGATAAAATATAATGATTGTTTCATAGCTCTTCCTCACATTCTTTCGTTAATTTGTAAATAGTTTAATAAAATCCATTATTGTTACGGCAATGAACAGACCAATTAATAGAAGAAAACCTGCTGCATTGGCATAGTTTTCAAATTTGGCACTTGGTTTTTTCTTCGTAAGCATTTCGTAGAGGGCAAATACGATTCGCCCACCATCTAATGCTGGTAGTGGTAATAAATTCATTGCACCAATGTTGATGCTTAAAAAGGCTGCAAAACTTAATAAGCGTGCGAACACTTCTCCCGCTTGTGCAAGTATTGTAGTTGTACTATTTGCTGATGAAATTACCGCACTTGTTTGCTGAGCAATACCCACAAATCCTGTTAGATTAGTCACTTTTATTTTTCCACTAAATAAGCTTATAATGACAAAAAAGACATATTGGAAAATTTCAATTGATCTTGTCACTGCTGTGGCCAAAATTTTACCCATCGCTGTGTGGTTTTTGGCATATGTTACACCTAAGGCACCGTATGTTGTATTTTCAATTCCTTTGCTTGTAACTTTCTGCGTTTCTACTGTTTGAATTTCACGCTCTATTGCCACCATGCTACCATTTCGATTTATCGTTAAGGAAATGCTTTTACCTGGATTCTGTTGAATATACGATGAAATTTCAGTAAAATCAGTTGTTGCTTTTCCATCAATAGCTACGATTTTATCGTCTGCTAATAATGCATTGGTTCCACCCGTCTGGACATAGACATCCGTTGCAATAATTGGTTCTGTACTTACACCCGAAATCCACGTTGATACAAAGAAGAAGATAAACGCAAAAATAAAATTCATCGTGGCACCTGCTGCGAGCACAATTATCTTTTTCCACGGTTTAATATTGGTAAACTGCCTTTTATAAGCAACAATCAACTGTTCTTCACTTTTGGCATCATAACATGAAACAAGTGTTGTACACTGGCTAATAATTGTTTCTTCTTCATAAATGTATGTTATTTCCATTGGCTCTTTTGTTCGCTCAATGTTGATGATTTCAACAAACTTCATTTGGTGATTTACTAATTCATTAAATGCTAGTTCTGAAACCAGACCATCTTCATTGATGCTAACCCACAATTTTTGACCGTTTTTTATAGTGAAGAGTTCTGCATCTTCGCCAATCATTTGCACAAAGCCCCCCATAGGCAGAGCTCTGACTGTATATTCTGTTTCACCCTTTTTTTTACCAAATAATTTTGGTCCCATGCCGATTGCAAATTCCTTGCAGTACACACCAAATTTTTTAGCTGTGATAAAATGTCCTAATTCATGGACAAAAACAATGATCGTTAGAATTATTAAGAAAACAACGATACTAATTATAGATGTGAAATTCATTTGGTACGCTCCTTTATTTTGTTAATTTATTAATATACGCTTTTGCTTGCTTTCGTGTTTGCTGATCAACAAGCAAAATGTCTTCAATTAATAGCTCATTTTTCGGTTGATGTGATTCGACAATTCTTGTTAATAGTGGGGTAATTTCTGTAAAATGAATCTTGCCCAAAAGGAAAGCATTCACGGCCACTTCATTTGCCGCGTTTAAGGCTGCAGCATACGTTTTCCCCGCTTTTCCAGCATCAAATGCCAATTTCAAAATCGGAAACTGTTCTAGCGAAATTGGTTCAAAATCTAGTGAAAATGGTTTACTCCAATCAAAACTTGTTAATGGACTAAGTACTTCTCGTTTTGGATATGTTAAAGCATACTGAATCGGAATACGCATATCTGTTTTCCCCAAATGAGCTAAAATTGAGCCATCGACATACTCAACTAGTGAATGGACTGTACTCTGTCGATGTAATGCTACATGAATTTGCTCAAAGGGAATATCAAATAACCACTTCGCTTCAATCACTTCAAACCCTTTATTCATCATTGTTGCTGAGTCTACTGTTATTTTGTTTCCCATACTCCAGTTTGGGTGTGCTAGAACTTGTTCAATGGTCACGCCTGCTAGCTCATCTTTTGTAACATCACGTAGACTCCCACCTGATGCCGTAATGATAATTTGTTTTAATTCTTTTTCATAATTTGGCTCGAGACACTGAAAAATTGCTGAGTGTTCACTATCAACCGGAATTAGCTTCCCTGATGATTTACGTGCATATTCCATCACAAGTCTGCCGGCAGTTACTAGCGTCTCTTTATTAGCTAAAGCAACATCTTTATTCAACTTCAGAGCTTCAATTGTTGGAAGCACACCAACACTACCAACCAAGGCATTCATAATAAAATTACCCTGCGTTTTAACTAAGGTAATTAGCCCCTCAAGTCCTGTTAGCACTTCAATTTTATAACCAACAGCACTAGCTTTTTGTTGAAAAGCTAGTGCTGCAACTTCATCATAAACACAAATACTTTTAAGCGAAAATTCGTTCACAATCTGCCATGCTTGCACAATATTAGTATGCACGGAAATCGTTGTGAGTTGGTATTCCTTTGGATTTGTTCGAATAACTTGTAGTGTCTGTGTTCCAATTGATCCGGTTGCACCTAATAAGACAATTTCCTTCATAATATCAACTCCATTTTTTCTTTAAAATACAACAAATACTTTTAGTAGTCCAAAGCAAAGTAGCACAATTGAAACAAATACAACCCCATCGATCCGGTCCATTATTCCACCATGACCTGGCAACATACTACTGTAATCTTTAACCTCAAAATGTCGCTTAATTTTAGAAAAAAATAAATCCCCTATTTGCGACGAAATTGACAATGCCATTGTCATCCAAATAGTTGTTAGTGGGCTTATCAGTAAATTAAGCGATTGTGGAATAGCATCAACACCATAAACAAACGTATACAAAATTTGCAGTAGCACAATAAAGAAAAGTGCTCCTGCAATTCCACCAATTGCTCCCTCTACTGTTTTATTAGGGCTAACCCACTCAATTAGCTTTCTTTTTCCGAAAAAATAGCCACTAAAATAAGCGAAAATATCATTCCCAAAAGCGATTAGAAGGATATAGAGAAAATAATATGGGTGTATTTGGTAAAATGTTGAAATCGAATATAAAGACCCGCCCAAAAGGCAAATCATAAAATAACTATAGCCCAAAAAACCAACATAACTTTTCTTGCTAATAATAAAACTCACAATCAAAATTGCATTTGCAATCACCACCACAGACCAAATTCCACTAAAAATAAACGCCCACGGCAAGGCAATTGTAATAATATACATCGCACTTTCCAACAATCTGTTGGCTGAAAAATCTTTCACTTTCTTGGTCACACCTAATAGTTCATTTGTTGCAATCATTGCTACAATTGACAAGCAAATTGGCATGATATAGAAATATTTTCCTAGGAAAAATGACAATGCAAAGACAACTGTCATTATTAAACCACTAATCACCCTAATTTTCATCACTAAAACCTCCAAACACTATAATCCACCTTTTCTGATATCTCTTTTTTGATATTCTACAATTGCTGTGTAAAAATCATCTTTTGTAAAATCTGGCCAAAGCTTCTCTGTAAAATACAGTTCACTATATGCTGTTTGCCAGAGGAGAAAATTACTTAAACGGAGCTCACCACTTGTCCTAATAAGAAGTTCTACTTTTGAATCTGCTCCTGTATACAATTGACTTTCAATATAATTTTCGGTGATTTCTGCTTCGCTAATCTCATTTTCGAGAGCGGATTTGACAATTTTTCTAACTGTATTAGTGATTTCTGCATGCGCTCCATAGTTAAAAGCAAGATACATAATCAATCCCGTGTTATCTTTTGTTGTCTTTTCAAAATCTGCTATCAATAATTTCATCGATGCTGGTAAATGTTCAAGCTCCCCAATCCACTTAATTTTAACATTCCATTCCAGCAACTTATCCATCAATCGCGTATAAAAAAGCTTCGGTAATTTAAAGATAAATGAAACCTCTTCTTCTGGCCTTTTCCAATTTTCTGTTGAAAAGGCATATAATGTTAGCACTTTTACGCCCGCATGTGTTGCTGCTTCTAAGACTTCTTCAACAGCATCCACGCCCTTTTTATGTCCTGCTGTTCGTGGTAATAACCTCTTTTTGGCCCACCTACCATTACCGTCCATAATTATTGCCACATGATTGGGAACTTTATCCTGTTTTATTTCTAAAAAAATATTACTCATTTATTTTCCTCATCTATTCTTTTATATTAAATGCCCAGCTGGATAAATCTTTGGTAGACCTCATTTTCAGCTAACTCTTCTACATAGAATGCCTTCCCATGACCCGGATATATTTTGCTTTTTGCTGGTAATTCTTGATATTTCCTTAGGGCGAACAAATGATCTTTAGCATTTGATCCTGGAAGATCGTAGCGGCCAATACTATCTTTAAAAACACTATCTCCCACAAAATAGATATTGCTATCGCTAATCATAAAAACGGTATTGCCCACACTATGTCCCGGAGCTAGAAAATAAGTAATTGGAAAACCTTCAATTTCAATAACACTACTTCCACCTTTTAAGATTATTGGTGTTGCCTCGACAATAAATGTCTCAAAACCACTATACGACCCTAAGTGCAAACTTGGATCAGTTAACTTGGCTTTTTCTAGCTCATGAATATACACCGGAACATTATATTTTTGTTCGTAATAATCCACATTGAAAATATGATCAAAATGGCCATGCGTAACTAAAATTGCTCTGATTTTATATTTATTTCCTTCCACCACTTTATCTAATGTGAGCGTTGATGGGTCAACAATGATTGCATCATTTGTCTCTGTATTAATACAGAGGTACGTTCTTTCACCCGCCAGTTCACTTATAAATGATTCTATTCTATATTTATTCTGCTTCATTAACATAAATTCCCCTTGCATGCCTTGCTGCGCCAATTACGCCGGCATCATTTCCTAATTTTGCAATAACAATACTGACATTCTTAGTCGCCGCTAAAAAGATATTTTCACCATAATGTTTAGTCACTGCATCTAATAACATCTTACCCGCATTGCTTACACCACCACCAATTACAAAAACTTCGGGGTTAACAATAACTGTAAGTAACTCTAGTGCTACTGCTAAATACTTAGCGAAGTGATCCACAACTTTCAAGGCCACTGGATCATCTTGCTTAGCAGCATCAAAAATTGCTTTTGCAGAAAGGTTATGGGCTAACAAAAGTGAGTTAGCATCCACGTTCAATCCTAAGTAATATTCTGCTATCCTAATAATTCCGGTTGCTGAACACACCGTTTCTAAACAGCCCCTAGCACCACAATTACAAGTAACATGCAAGGGGTCCAAAGCCGGAATTATTGGCATATGTCCAATTTCACCACCAGCACCTGAAAAGCCGCTGATAATTTGCCCGTTAGTGATTATACCACCACCTACACCAGTGCCAAGCGTAAGAAAGACAACATTGTCTGATCCTTCGCCACTTCCCATCCACATTTCACCGAGTGCTGCAACATTAGCATCATTATCCGTTATCACCGGCAAATCTAATAACGCACTTAATTCGTCATTAACATTAAAGCCACCAAAACCGCCAAGATTTACAGCAATTGGTAAATAGCCAACATTTAGTTGCACTGGCCCGGGAACACCTACACCAACTGCATGAAAATCAGTTTTACTCATACTAAGATCAACAATCTTTTGATTAATACTCTCTTTAATATCATTTAAAATGCGTAGCCCTTTATTAGAAATATCCGTTGGAATTTCCCATTTAGAAATTATTTCACCATTCCATGCTAAAAATGCAATTTTAATCGTTGTACCACCAATATCAATTCCAATAAGCTTCTTCTTCACACTAATTCCTCATTCCTTGTCATTTTAACACCAATTTTAGACCCTTGAGTCATATCCAAACCATAGATTTTTATTAATACATGCCATTAAATTATAACATATTGAACATACTGAATCAAAGAAAAACGTATTCTTAAGCATCATTTAAAGACAAGACAATAATGTACTCAAATCCCATAAGTTCCAGTATTTTTGCTGGTACATTAGAATTCACAACACAAATATAATTAACTTTCTGACGCAACGAACATTGAATAAAATAATGTAATAATTGCTTAGCTCCGCCTAGAGGGCATTCCGACATATTCAGTAGATGCTTTAGCCATCCCACTTTACCAGAATAAATACTCCCATGGATAGCAGAAACGGCTTGGTCATCCTCATAAATT
Organism: Culicoidibacterales bacterium; assembly: GCA_051652245.1. GTDB lineage: Bacteria > Bacillota_I > Bacilli_A > Culicoidibacterales > Culicoidibacteraceae > BHER01. The sequence continues at coordinate 11,948 of JBOFTV010000040.1, forward strand.
ATATTTACGAGTTCATTCTCACAGTGCTTTTCTCCTGCTTTTGCTAAGATATTTTCATTTTTCACCAAATTTAACTCTTTGACAATCGCCTTTATTGTTTTTTTATTCCCGGTTGCAATCTTATCCATTTGGCAATAATAATTATCTACCAATTTATTAGATTCAATTACAAATAATTCTTGCTGTTTTACCCCACACGCTGTGCACGCTAATTCCCTCGTTTTATTGCCACATATAACAATATGCTTTATCTTACTCGTGTCAATTTTCTCTATTAAACTAGTCAAACATATTTCTTTATCCATTTGTAAAAAAAGCAGTTCATCAACAATTGCATGTCTCCCAATAATTCCTTGGTCATCAAGCTGCTGTTCTACTCGACTCTCCTTTTGTTTGAAGTCGAAAAATCTTTGTAAATAATGATACAACTGTTGTGGTTCGTCCATCGTCTTTTATTTCTCCTTTAGCAAAAAGCAAAGCCTGATTTTTACTCACTCTTTGCCTTCTTTGCTCTCTATTATTACCTTAATTTTGCCCCACGGGTCCTGTTTGAGGGGGCCTTGATGGAACTAGTCCTGTAGATTCTACTTCTTTTGTCTTCGTTCTGGCTACAATTGTGCCTCCAACTGGTGGCATAACACGCTCTGCTCTTTGCTCGCTCATTCTTGCTGTTACTGTTATTCCTGTAATACCATTTTGCGTCGCATATGTCTGATAACTTGCACTTAAATTTGTTGTCCCCTTTTCTAAGGAAATATCCCCGCTACTTGTATTAAGGGTTACATCAAATACAAGCGTTCCAAATGCTGCTTTGTCTTCATCATTCATACCACTTGGATAACTTAGTGCAGGCGTGGTCCAAGAAACAAGACTGTTTTCATGATTATTTGAAATTTCAAAGCTACCAATTCCACCGACTCTTCCACGATTAGCTGCCCCCAAGAAATCAAAGCTTGTTCCTTTAGGAGCAAATCTATTCATCCACGTTGCTGTCATATATGTTCCTATCCCTTTATTGTTATTGCTATTACCTTTTGTTCTTGTTAGTGCAGGTCCATCTTCAACTGCAATACCTGTCCAACCAGCAATAGCATATTCTGGGGAATATCCTGCTATCCAATGATCTTTTTCCGCTAGAGTACTCAAACCATACTCGGAAATTTCATCGCCTGAATATGAACTTGTACCTGTTTTTGAAGCAAAAGCAATCTCATAATTTACTTGCTTCCGCGACGAGCTTGCGGGCGTTCCATTCTTCGTTGTGTATATCAATGACTCTGTCATTGTGGCTGCCGTTGATTCCTTCATTATTTGTTTTTGCTCTGGCTTATACTCATAAACAATCTCTCCCTTATTATTTTCGATTCTTCTAATAATATGAGGTTTATTAAATTTACCGGCATTTCCCATTGCAGCATAAGCACCTGCCATCTCCTTAGTTGTTGATTCTAGTCCACCACCTAGTGCTGCTGATTCACCAAGTTTACCCGCTTCTAACAAAGGCTTTGACCTTGTTAAGCCTAAATCTCCTGCCATTGTTGCAGCAGGTTCTAGACCAACTTGTTGCATCGCTTGCACAGCTGTTGTATTAGTTGAATCGGCAATAGCTTGTTGCATTGTGACAAAGCCTTTATAACCACCTTGGTTGTAATTGAAAACTTGACTTCTTGTTCCACTGTAATATGTTGGTTTATCGTTCATAATGTGCCGTGATGCCCAGTCAAATTTATCTACAGCAGGGGCATAATCAATAATTGGCTTTATTGCTGAACCGGGTGATTTAAATCCTTCTACGGCAATATTAAGCCCATTTGTTTCCTTGAAATTTCTTGATGCACCTATTGCTGGAACACCACCATCTTTCGTCTGAACCACAGTAAAAGCACCTTGAAAATTAAGGTTTTCGGTCCTTGTATGATTCGATCCATACGTATTATCTACCGCATCTTCCCAATCCACATAGTTATCAGTATTCATGATTTCATTGGCAAAGGCTTGCTGTTCTTGATTCAAATGTGTGTAAATATTATAATTTTTATAATACATTGGCATGCCACTTTCATCTAATGTTCCTTCTTTGAATATTTCTTTCAACTCATTTTCAATTCCTGAAAAATAAGGGGCATTAGGGTTTAACACTTCATCTTGATTTCTTATGACTAAATCGGCTAAGGGAATATTTCTTAATTGTTTTTCTTCATCCGTGGTAATAAATTTATGCCGTACCATAGAATCAATTACCATATTATACCTTGCAGTTGCTGTATTAATTCCTGTAAACGGACTATTTTCAAAAGGCAACTGCGGAATCCCCGCTAGGAGGACTGACTCAGCTAAGGTCAGCTCTGACACCGACTTATTGAAATATCGCTTGGCTGCCGTACCTACACCACTGTATCGACCATAGCTAATAGCGTTATTGACGTAGGATGTAAATATTTCTTTCTTAGGAACTTCTTTTTCCAAATCATAAGCGAGAATCCACTCATCAATTTTTCGCTTATTTGATTTCCGATATTCTGGATTTTCCGCTATTTTATCAGCTAATAGTGTATTTTTAACCAATTGCTGTGTAAGGGTACTTCCCCCACTAACACCATTTCTTAAAACATATGAATCAAGTATTGCTGAAAGTGTTCTAGGACCATCAATTCCTTTGTGCGTAAAGAATCTTGCATCTTCTACAGCGACAAATGCATCGATTAGACTTGTTGGTAATTCATCATATGCTACCATAATAAGCGCATCTTCTGCTAAATCTGCGACTAAGTTATCGGCGCTATCAAAAACTTTGCTGCTGTTAGGCGTCTTAATTTTTTCCAGATTAATTTGTGGCAGGTCTTTTTTAGCGTCTAAAAAAATAATTGTGGCAAATGATCCTACTGTAATACTTCCTACAAGTAAGAACATAAAACAGACACAAGCAATGCCCCAGATGATTCTTTTTGTCCTTCTTTTTTTAGTTGGTTTCGGGGTTGCCCTTTTATTTTGGGGAGAACCTTTAGACATATTATTTGCTTCCATTAGATGAAAACACCTCTATTTCTATATTTAGTTAAGTATATTATATCGCATATACAGTCATTTTACTAAAAAAACGATAGTTATATCGCTTTTTTCTTATTTTTTTTATACATTGAACCTAAAGTGAACGATGTCTCCATCTTTCATTATATACTCTTTCCCCTCAATTCTATACCTACCTGCTGCTCTAGCATTTTGTTCATTGCCTGCTGCTAGTAGGTCATCATAACTTACTACTTCTGCTTTTATAAAACCACGCTCAAAATCAGTATGGATAACGCCCGCACATCCTGGAGCTTTCATTCCTTGCTTAAATGTCCAAGCTCTTACTTCTTGTACACCAGCAGTAAAATAAGTTGCTAAACCAAGTAAATGATAAGCTGCTCTTGTTAAGCGACCAACACCACTTTCCTCCACTCCTAAATCTGCTAAAAATTCTAATTTATCTTCTTCTTCTAGCTCCGATAATTCTGCCTCAATTTGTGCAGAAATTGCGATGACTTCCGCATTATCTTTTTGCGCAAAAGACTTTACTGCTTGATAATACTCATTTTCTTCATAGGTTGAAATTTCACTTTCACTAACATTTGCTACATATAACATCGGCTTAATTGTTAGTAACGTGAGTTGCCTAACATACTGCATTTCCTGCTCGGTTATTTCAACACTTCTTGCTGGCATATCTTTCATAAAACCAGCGTGAATTCTAACTAGTGCAGCATGTTCAATTGCCGCTTCTTTATCTTTCATTTGTGACAACTTCGCTAATCTCTTCATCCGTCTTTCAACCGTGTCAATATCTGCAAAAATTAATTCCATATTAATTGTTTCTAAGTCTCTTATCGGATTAACATCCCCATCAACATGAATTACATCCGCATCTTCAAAACAACGGACAACTTGACAAATTGCATCAACTTCACGAATATGGGATAGAAACTTATTCCCCAGCCCTTCACCTAATGAGGCACCTTTAACTAATCCTGCAATATCCGTAAATTCAAATGCCGCAGGAATTGTTTTATTGGGTTGAACTAACTGCGTCAGCACTTCTAATCTCTTATCTGGAACTTCTACTATCCCAACATTTGGGTCAATTGTTGCAAATGGATAGTTTGCTGCTAGTGCACCTGCTCTCGTTATTGCGTTAAATAATGTTGATTTCCCCACATTTGGTAAACCAACTATTCCTGCTGTTAAAGCCATATTTATATTCGTCAAGTAGACTAACTCGACTTCCTCTCTCTCTTTTTTCTTATTTCTTTATTTCGTGAGAGCAAGTCTGCTAACCCCTCACAGAACCGTACGTGCGGTTTTCCCGCATACGGCTCTTCATACCTTATCTTTCCGTCACGTCCAGATGTTCACATAGATTTTCGGTCTTGGCATTTCGTACCCTTTCCATATGCGTTCAAATACCGTCCAACTCATGCTTTTCTTTTGATGTCTTTTATTTAATCTTTTATAGCATGTTTCTTTGATATATAGATTGAAATTTTGCAGTGATGTATAATTACCACTAATTCCATAATATGCATAATGTCCTATGAGTTTCGCTTTCAAGCCTTTCATTATCCAGTCTATCGGTTCGTATACTTATTTGTCTACGATTAAACCCTACGTCACCGTTTCGGCTCCAAGACTAAGTACCAACTGTTGGTTAGACTTTATTGGGTCAGGTGTTTCACCTAACTATGTGCTATAAACCGAACTGGCGTACTCCTCTATTTTTTTATAAACTTAAAATCATACTTAAAAAGACAAATCCATTTATCAGCATATGTAATAATATACAAATTAAAAGATTTCTTTTGGTAATAAAATATACCATTGTAAATGTGAATCCCATTGCTAGATATGGGATAATTGCTAGAAAATCACCTGCTGAAATAACATGTAATAGACCAAATAATACTGTCGACGCTACCACAGCAATTGCAATCGCAATATTTTTTCTCATACGTGATTTCTGTGGGATATCTTTTCTAACACCTAGGGCTAGTAGGGCAAGCATGTAAATTCCACCTGCTATAATTCCTCTAAAAACAATTTCTTCCACAAACGGAGCACCAATTATTGTTGGAAAGATATTTCCATAAGGTGATACTTTCATTGCTGTGTTAATTGCTATTTGATTTTGTGATACCTCTGGTATTTTAATAAAGGCTCCCACTACATATTTAGCAATACTTGAAAGATAACTTCCAAAAATAAATGCTAGGGGCAAACAAGCAATATACCATAAATTTTTCGTTAAATTTTTACACGATTCTTTAATTTCTTTAAAAAAGAGTGGAACAATTATTATAAACCAAATTCCATAGACTAAGTTCTCAACTAATATACCGCGGTATGCAACATAAAGCTGCTGATTTTCGCCGCTCAAAGACAACAACCATGAATGTAAAAAAGGCAGTGTCACTATGGCTTTAATTATTGGTCCCCAAATATATTTGCTCACCGCTGGAACAAACGCTAATGTCCCATAAATTATTAGGGCAATCAACGCTCGAATAACAAAACTCTTAGTAAAAAAATCATTGCTATCGATTACGATATCCTTTGTTTGTTTTTTCGCTTCTAGTACCGTAATTTCCTTGTCTTTCAAGGCGGCTTGTTTGTTGTTTTCTGCTATCTCTTTTGGTAATTGAAATTCCTTTGTTTTCTCATCATCATCAAGTTTAAAATCAGCTTCTAAGGGCAGCTCAAAGGTCATACTATTTGTAGACTCTATTTCTTGTTCTATTTGCTTATCATCTGATTTTGCCTCGTTATTTAGTTCACTAAGTAATTCATTATTAAAATCCAGAGTATCCGCTAATTTTATCGTAGGTAATTCAGTTTGGGATAGTTGACCACCTTCTTCATTCAATTGTGTTGCACTATTCTCCGCTACCTCTGGATGTATTTCTGCTTTTTTAAATTCAATCATTGGGATAATTTGTCCATTAATTTCTATTTTACTATCCTCTTTATTGTCATTGGCAAGTTGGATTGCTCCTTCTGCTTCCAATTTTGGTAACAGACACGTACTTATTAGCCCGCTGTCTAATTTTTCTTCTGTTTGTAGAAAATCATGCGCACTATCTACTTGCGATCCTGGATCTTTTGGCGATTCTGCCTGTGTTTGTAGTTCTGTCGCTTTTTCTACTTCTGCTTGCATTTGCACCTCTGTATCTTTTCCCAGCTCTGCTTGCATTTGCGTTTCTAGTGATTTTTCAAGTGCTGTTTTTACCGGAAGACTAGCAACAACTCGTAAGTCTTCAATAATTTGGCTGTTTTGGTCACTCGTATTGCTAATTGTATTAAGTTTTTCTATTAAAAGATCTAAACTACTTTTTTCTATTTTGGGCGCTGGTTCGCTTGCTTTTTCCACTTCCGGTGCATCTTCTTTGATGTCTTTCAATAAATTAACTTTTATCCCCTCAATTGCGCGTTCTGATAAAATTGATTCTTCTACTGCTGGTTCAGGTTCACTTTTATTTTGATGTGGCTCTGGTAGTTTAATTTCATGTTCCATCTTTTTTGATTCAATTGGTTGATTGTCACTAAAAAGGCTATCAAATATAAAGGCTCCCGTTTGTTGAATCTGTGACTTATCAACTTCTGGTTGCCTCGAATTTTCTACTTCTTGCTTTTCTTGCTTTTCTTGCTTTTCTTGCTTTTCTGCATTAATCATTAAATTCAGCATATCTAAACTATCAAGCTCATTATTTAGCTCTATTTCTGGTAACACTTCTAGTATCTCCGTCTTTTCAAAACTTATATCTTCCAAAAAGTGCGTCTTCTTTTCATTCTCCACTACATTTTCTTCTATTTTTATTGGCAGGTCTTCCTTTACTTCCACTGTTATCACTTCTGTCATATTCTTTTCACTTTCTACATCTACTATTTTTTGTTCTACACCAATAAACTCTTTGAGCATTGAATCCAGATTATTATCCTCTGTTAAGGTAAAATCAAGAAAAATTTCTTTTGTTTTAGCTATTTTGTCTTTATTACTCATTTATTCCACTCCATTTCCTCTAGCCATTTTTTATATTCCAGTACTATTTTGGTCATTTCTTCAGGATCTTTTGCAATTTGGACTTTCTTTTTAAAAGCAACACTCTCTTTAAGCCCCTTTGAATACCATGCCATATGTGCTCTCATTTCTAATGTTGCCAACCTATCCCCTTTAAGCTGACGCAAACTTCCAAGATGTTCCAAAGCAATCTCTAATTTACTACTTGGTAAAATAAAAGCATCATACGTACCTGTTGTCAAATAATCCGCAGTTTGTTTAATCATCCATGGATTACCCAGCGCTGCTCGTCCAATCATTACACCGTCACAACCGGTTAAATCCATCATTGCTTTTGCATCCTCGGGTGTTTTGATATCACCATTACCAATCACGGGTATATTTACGGCCTCTTTTACAGCTCTAATATACGACCAATCAGCTTTTCCAGTATACAATTGCTTTGCTGTTCTTCCATGAATAGCAATTGCCTTTGCTCCCGCACTTTGAGCAGCTTGTGCATTTTCAACAACATTTATTGTATTTGAATCCCAGCCAATTCGCATTTTAACCGTAACAGGTTTTGAAACAGCTGCATTAATTTCTGAAATAATATTATAAACTTTATTAGGATCAAGTAATAATTTAGCTCCCGCCTCATTTTTAGTGACTTTGGGTACTGGACAGCCCATATTAATATCAATAATATCACATGCACAGTTTTCATCAACATACTTTGCTGCTTCAATAAACGATTCCAATTCCGAACCAAAAATTTGCATTGCCATTGGGTGTTCCCTTTGATCAACATAAAGCATATCTAAGGTCTTCACATTTTTATACACAACTGCTTTATCACTTACCATTTCTGCATAAATCAAACCTGCACCAAAATCTTTTATTAATGTCCTAAACGCTGCATTCCCAACACCTGCCATAGGTGCAAGCGTAACAGGATTTTCAATTTTTAAATCATCTATATAAAATGCCATCATATTCCTCCAACTTCTTACTAATAAATAGCTACTGTCTTTTCATCTGGTACACCTACTGAATTCACTTGTTCGTGTACTCCCTTTGATGACTCTTGTGATACACTTGTATTACCATCATACCAAACGGGCATAAAATATGTCTGAATCACATAACTTATTATTACGAAAAAAATTACTAACAATAACAATATCAAGAGACCCTTCTGTTTTTTATTTTTTATTTTTGCCATAAATAAAGCAGCCTCCTTTACATTATTCCTTATTAATTATATCACAAAACTAACTTTTTGTCCTTTAATTCCGTAGTTAGAGTACTTTAAGTTTTGACGGAACCGCTGTCAACACAAAATAAAAACATGTTACAACATTTATTATGTTGTAACATGTTTTATTTTTTTATTTACCTAATGCACGCAATCCAGCTTTAGTTATAAAGTTTGCTGGTTGGTTAAAATGAGGTAAGAAAAATAAATCTAGTAAGGCTAATTTATCAATTGAATATTTCTCTTGCACTGCCATACTAAATAAATGTAAGGCTAATGTAATATCTGTTTTACTTGCAATTTGAGCACCTAAAATTCTTCTTGAATCTTTATCCCAAACAATTTTCAGCGTTACTTCATCATTATCAGGCATAAATGCTGGTTTTAATAACTCCGTTACGGTAACTGAATTACAGTTAAACCCTTGACTTTTAGCTATTTGCTCTGTCATTCCTGTTGAACATAGCGTTAATCCATAAATATGAATTGCATTACTTCCTTGTACACCTTGCATTTCAATAGCAGTACCACCAACATTGTGACCTGCAACAATTCCGGTTCTTACCGCATTAGTTGCTAGTGCAATATGAGCTCTTTTCTCACTAGCATTATTTTGAATATCTGCACAATCACCAATTGCGTAAACATCTTTAATATTTGTCTGTTGCTTATTATTAACTTTAATTGAGCCGTTCGAATTTAATTCTAATGCTGTTTGTGCAAATAAATCTGTATTTGGTTTGAAGCCAATTGCCATCAAAACCATTTGAACATCATACTTATTTCCACTATTAGTCACAACACCCGAAACTTTCCCATCTTTTCCTGTGATTTCAGTAACAAGATCACCTAATGCCATTTCAACTCCATGGGCCGTCATGTTATCACGCATCATATCCTGAAATTCTGTATCATAATAATTATTTAAGACATTTTGGTCATTAATTAAGACAATTTCTTTTCCGCAGTCCTTAAAGGCTTCCGCAAGTTCAACACCGATGTAACCCGCTCCAACTACTGCTACTTTTTTAATTTCAGGACTCTTTAATCTTTCCATTATATCTTGAGCATTTTGAAAAATTTTAGCAAAGACAACATTTTCTAAATCACTTCCTGGGATTTTTGGTAAAATTGGCCAAGTACCTACTGCAAGCACGAGTTTATCATACGTATCTTCTTTTGTATTTCCCGTTTCTAAATCTTTTAAAACTACTGATTTATTATCAAAATCAACTGATAATAAATCGTGATTCATAAAAACATTTACACCTTTATCCTCTAACGCCTCAGGTGTTGCATAGAACAATCCTTCTGGACTACTTATTACATCACTAATCCATAATGCCATTCCACATCCGAGAAATGAAATATTATTATTACGGTCATAAGTTGTAACTTTTACACTCTCTCCATAATTATCTGCTAATGTTAAAATAGCATGTGTTCCTGCATGATTTGCACCTATTACTATAACTTTTTCCATTATTAAATTCTCCTTCTCAATTATTAATACACTTTTATTATATCACAAAAAAATGTTTGCACATATAAAAAAATCAATTCCACGCCAGTTTCATCACTATAAAGTATCTTAATTGTTTTTCGAATGTTCTTTTCTTGTTTCTTTCACATTTTATTTATTTATTAGGCAAATAATCAATCATCCACAATCTGAATTTCATCCCATTCACTTATTAATTTATAGCCTTGGTTTTGATACATTATTCTTGGAGTGTCTAGGGCATCAGCAATTAAAAATAATTTTTTGTGTGGTTTTCTTTCTAATATAAATTGCTGTAGACAAGATGCAACTCCCTGATTTCGATGTTTTTCTGCCACAAATAAACTATCTAGTTCTTGCAAATCATTATTTGACTGAATGCAAATAACATTTCCAACAGGTGTTTTATTATAATATGCCAAAAGTAGTTCTATTCTAGGATCCTTTATTTTTTCTGTAGACATCATTGCACTTACTTTAACAAAATTTTCACCATACGTGCGATCAATTTTCTCCGAAAGTTGTAAAAAAATAGGTAAAGTCTGCTCTGTAACAACTTCTATCATTATTGCTGAATTTTGTTGTTTTTTAATTCTATTTTCGCTCATTTGATAAATTTCCATTTTACCTGTATGATATCCTTGTAATTCGATGTGCCACTTTAAGGCTGAAGATAAATTTCCGTTGAGGGGAAATTTAACCTTAAAATGCCCTAGACCTTCATTTTTTCGAACAGCATCTTCCTGTGCTTCAACCTCGATAAACGCTTCTAGTGTTGGTATTTGCTTAAATAAAATGAAATTATCATCATATTTTATTGGTGCGGCATAATTTCTAATGCGCTGATACATATCAGTTTCAAAAACAACACTTCCACCATTATATATGTCCTCATGTCTAATTATTGAAGTCACAATAACACACTCCTTTTCTTATTTTTACTAGTTGCCATTTTTTTACTATTTCATTGCTTGCAAAAAAGTGTACGTGGGTGTATAATTAATTATGTTGAAATAAATAAATGATAGCGTTTATTTTATAAAACTTTCTTATGTGCCTATAGCTCAGCTGGATAGAGCACCAGATTCCGGTTCTGGGGGTCGCAGGTTCGAATCCTGTTAGGCATACCAATTGAATAACAAATAAATACCCTCCAAGATAACAAAAAACATGGTTCGATACAAAAGAAGTATTGGACCATGTTTTTTGTTATTGCTATAAGACCTTTGATAGAAAATCTTTGGCTCTTTCTGTTATTGGGCTATCAAAAAAACTATTTGGCTCTTGATCCTCTACAATTAATCCCTCATCCATAAAAAGAACTCTACTTGACACTTCGCGCGCGAAGCCCATTTCATGCGTGACAACAACCATTGTCATCCCTTCTTTTGCTAAATCTTGCATTACTATTAGTACTTCTTTTACCATTTCTGGATCGAGTGCACTCGTTGGCTCATCAAATAGCATCACATCTGGTTGCATTGCAAGGGCACGCGCAATTGCAACACGCTGCTTTTGCCCCCCTGATAAACTTGCAGGATAACTATCTATTTTATCCGACAGTCCAACTTTTTCTAATAAATCTCGACCTAATTTATCGGCTTCACTTTGTGCTAATTTCTTGACTTGAATGGGAGCAAGTGTCACATTTTGTAAAATTGTCTTATGGGGAAATAAATTAAAGTGTTGAAAAACCATACCAATTTTTTGCCTAATCTCATCAATTTTAACTTCTTTATTAGTTAAGTTTACTTCTTCAAAAATAACTTCTCCACCTGTTGGTTTTTCAAGTAGGTTTAGACATCTTAAAAATGTGCTCTTTCCTGAACCTGATGGTCCAATAATAACAACAACTTCTCCTTGATCAATTTTAGCGGTAATTCCTTTTAGCACCTCATTTTCTCCGAAGGATTTCTTTAATTGTTTAGTTTCTAGCATTTTTATTCATCTTCCCTTCTATAACACTAAGTATTCTTGATAACGTAAATGTCAAAACAAAATATATCACAGCAGCAACAATCAATGGGGCAAATGCCTGGAAGGTATTTCCTCTAATTGTATTAGCAGCATACATTAAATCGCCTACACCAATAATTGAAATAATTGAGGATTCTTTAATTATCGTTACAAATTCATTTCCTAAAGCAGGTAAAATATTTTTAATTGCTTGTGGAATGATTATTTCTTTCATGACTAATAAATAACTCATACCTAGTGAGCGACCCGCTTCTAATTGTCCCTTGTCAACAGCATTTATACCTGCTCTAATTATCTCGGCAACGTATGCTGCACTATTGAGTGAAACAGCAACAATTCCTGCTAACAGAGGTGGAAAATTAATGCCAATTGCTGGCAAACCATAAAAAATAAGATATATCTGAATAAGTAGTGGTGTTCCTCTAACAATTTCAACATAAGCTGTTACTAAAAACTCAAAGACTTTAATATTTGATATTTTAAGTAACGCTAATAATAACCCTAAAATTGAACCTAGAAATACACCTAATAATGCAACTAATATCGTTGTTCCAGTCCCCTTTAGAATCATTGGCCAATATTGCAGGACTTGTCCCAGACTGCTCTGCTTTGCTTCACCTTCTTGAGGTATTTTACTTGAGAGTTCATCTGCTGCTGCAAATAATTCTTTAACTGTATCACCTTGAAGTACCGTTACAATTGTTTTATCAACAGCTATTTGTAAGCTTGTATTCCCTTTAGCCATTGCCACGGCACTACCCGCTGCCTCACTTGGAATTTCAAAGGCTTCAACCATTGTTAGTCCTTTGTTATTTTTAACCATATTAAGTCCAATGGTTTCTTCAATTACCATACCGTCCACATTACCATTTATCACATCTTGGACCACATCTAATAAATTTGACAGACCTCGTGTTTTAACACCTTCCAAATCCGTCGCTGCTTTTTCTTGTACGGTACTTTTTTGAACACCTAGTGTTTTACCACTCACATCTGCTAAGCTCTTATACTGAGACGCATTTTCTGTTTTAACCAATAACAAGTTTTTACTCTTATAATACGACTCTGAAAAATCTACACTTTGTTTCCGCTCTTCTGTTGCCTGCATCCCTGCTAGAACAAAGTCAATTGCTCCCGTTTGTAACGCTGGAAGCAGACCATCAAATGCCATATCTTTAATTTCAAGTGATACACCTAAATCTGCTGCAATCAATTTTGCAATTTCAATATCAAATCCTGAAATAACATCTTTACCATCAATATTCGCATGAAATTCATATGGGGGATAGTCCGCACTTGTCCCTAAAACAATACGGCCCTTCGCTTTAATTTGTTCAACTGAGGATCCATCATTTGCCAAAAATGGTGCATCCCCCTTTGGTATTACACCTAATAGCAACACAAAACTTGCAATTAGACATAGCCAGTACTTCTTCATAATAACATCTCCTTCATTTATTAAATCTTCTTATTCTGTTAAAAAAAGCATCCATAGCACAACCAAACCGTAACTAGATAAACGAATAAATAGTTGTCCATCTTTCACTGTAAATGCTGTTTATTTCTTTTGTATTGCAAGAAATAAACAGTTACTTCTCAAAATATATTTTTTAAAAAAGCGGTTCCTTGAACATCAACTTTTTCGATTAACTATTAGCCATTTTTTAATAATTGCTCTATTCCGTATTCTTTTAAATTCATATAAATTATATCAATAACCCCTAATTTTGTCTAGCTTTTTTTATAAAAATGGCATCTTTGTAATTGATTTGTGTCTTTGCGTTAGCATAAAAGTAGACCAATCCCGCAGCCCCACCAAACACAATGATAATTGAAACAATTTGGGAAATTCTAATATCCTGATACAGATACAAACTATCAGTTCGCATACCTTCTACCATAAAACGTCCGATGCCATACCAAACTAAATAACTACACGTTATTGCACCTAATTTTATCTGATCTATTTTCCGAATAAAAAAGTAAATCAAAATAAAACCAGTAAGGCTCCACAGGCTTTCATAAAGAAAAGTTGGATGGTGGTAAACACCATTTATATTCATTTTTTCAATAATGAAATTAGGGATGAAGAACTGCTGTAAATAGGCAATCTGCTCTGCTGCTGTACTCCCCGGAACAGCAGTTCCGTAGGCTTCAACATTGACAAAATTTCCCCATCGACCAATTGACTGTGCCATCAATACTAACGGAAAAACAATATCTAATACAAGAATTATATTATAACCCTTTTTCTTACAGTAGAAATAGCAACCGATAGAACCACCGATAATTGCTCCATAAATTGCAATCCCCCCTTCGTACACCGCAAATATTTTCCAAATGTCCTTTATATAATACTCCCATTGAAAGATGACATAATAAATCCTTGCACCAATGATTCCACAGCCCATAATTACAAAAAACAAGTCAAACATAATTTCAGGGTTAACACCTCTTTTTTTAACTTCTTGTTGAGCTAAATATAAAGCTAATAAAGCTCCCGATAAAATAATAATTGCATACCAATGAATTGTTAGTGGCCCAAGTTTTATTCCTAGTGGTGTAAACATTGCTATTTTCCTCCTTTAGAAGAATTATCAGAAATTGCCATTGTCAGTCTATTAGTAAATTCTTCCGCTGTATTCAGCCCTAATTCTTTAAGCTGATGATTGAGTGCTGCTGCTTCAATAAGCGATGCAACATTGCGCCCAGTATGAATTGGTAGCACAATTTGTGCAACTTGTGTTTCCATGAATTTAACATATTCAACATCTGCACCAATTCGATTATACTTAAAGTTTTTATCCCAATCCTGCAATTGAATGACAAGTGATAGTCTCTTAGTAGGTTTGTATGCTCCACCACCATACATTGAAATCACATCGACAATCCCAATTCCGCGAATTTCAATCATTCGTTCAAGTATTTTAGGTGCACGTGCAATCAGCATTCCCGGCTCATTTTCATACAATATTACACGGTCATCAGAAATAAGTTGACTTTTTCCTCTTGTTAAAAGTTCCAATGCCGTCTCACTTTTACCAATACTACTCCGCCCTTGCAATAGAACACCTAGACCACAAACATCTAACATCACTCCATGAATACTTGTTTGCGGTGCAAAAAACTCACGTAGCACTTGTGATAATTTAGCAATCAGCATTGTTGTTGATAATTTCGATGTATATACAGGGATAGAGCGTAATTCACAAGCATCTACAAACCATTGGTTAGGCATTGTCCCTCTAGAAAAAATAATTAATGGTATCTCATTGTGTGATAATATTTTCTCAATATTTGTTAAGTCATTTACATCGATTAATCTTTGAATCATTGCCTGCTCTTCCGAACCAAACACCTGAATTCTTTCAGGTTTGAAAAATTCGAACACGCCCGACAACTCCAATGCTGGTCTTGATATTGAGTCATCTAAAACTTTCTCATGACCACCTCTGTATTCTGTTGCTGGTTCTATACTTAATTTTAGGACGAGTTCACTAATATAAATATCTTCAATCGGCATAATTTTTCCTCTTTTCATTATTTCTTACATATCTGTTAACGGATCCAGTAACTCCAGTTGCATATCTGGCGCACTTGCTTGCATTTTGGTAAATCCTTGTCCATGAACCTCGCTTACTGAACCAACAATCATGAAGGCGTACTCATCAATCGCCAGTATTTTCTCCCTAATAAGATGTAACTCACGCATATTAACAATTGTTAAAATTACCGTTTTGTTATTCTGACTATATCCTCCAAGGGCTTTAAATTGGGTTGTTCCTCTTCCAATATTATTATGAATATAACTAGAAATTTGCTCAACTTCTTCAGTTATAATATGGACTGCTTTTCGCTTTTGAATTCCTGTTTCAAGATAATCAGCCACCAACTTTGTTATAAAAATGGCAATAATACCGTAGAAGACATTTGTATAGCTCCCTGTTAGTAGGTTAGCCCCAACACTAATTGTATCAATAATTGTCAGTCCTGTAACCAAAGAAATATTAAAATACTTTTTCAAAAAAAATGGTGGCAACGATGTTCCCCCTGTAGAACCACCACTTGAAAAGATTAAATACGATGCTACTCCCGTTAATGCACCTCCACAAATCATTCCTAACAATGGATCTCCATTTGTAATATCAAAATTAGGTAAAATTGCTAAGAAAACCGGAAAAATAAAGCTCCCTATTATTGATTTCAGCACAATATCCCGACCAATAAGCATCCCCGCTGCAATCAGTAAAATAGCGTTTATTATCCAGACAACAATTGAAATATTCCAGCCAAAAATACTATGTAATATTGTGGCAAAACCTGATGCTCCTCCTGCTGAAATCCCTGTTGGAATAATAAAGAATTTTAGTGATATTGCTAGTAATAAAGCTCCTACTATGAGTTCCCCCATATTTTTGATATTAGATTTTTTCTTCAAGTTAATTTACTCCTTTATCCTTAGATTTCATTTTCATTTTCAGATTTTTTTGGGCGGTTATATCCTGATTTAAGGTAGCTTTCAATGAAACCACCAATTCCACCATCAATAACTTCACTTGTGTTGCCCACTTCGTGATTCGTTCGATGGTCCTTTACAAGACTGTATGGATGAAAAACATATGAGCGAATTTGACTTCCAAAACCGATGCCTCTTTTTTCACCCTTAATTACTGATATTTTTGCTGTTTGCTCCTGCTCTGCGCGATGCTGTAACTTGGCATATAACATTTTCAGTGCATATTCTCTGTTTTGTATCTGTGAGCGTTGGTTTTGACAACACGCAACCATTCCAGTGGGCAAATGTGTAATTCTTACGGCTGAATCTGTTGTATTAACTGATTGTCCACCTGCACCTGATGAACGAAAAGTATCTATTCTTAATTCACCATCCGGGATATTAATTGCTATTTCTGTGGATATTTCTGGTAAAATAGACACAGAGGCAAATGAGGTGTGTCTCCTTTTTGCTGTATCAAAGGGTGATAATCTAATTAGCCGATGAACACCATGTTCACTTCGTAATCGACCATATGCATAGCTGCCTTTTAGGAGCATCACAACTGATTTAAGACCTGCTTCATCACCCGCATTATATTCGAGTAATTCCGCTGTAAATCCATTCTTTTCTGCCCATCGCCCATACATTCGATAAAGTATTTGTGCAAAGTCCTGCGCATCTACTCCACCTTCACCGGGATGAATTTCTAGATATGCATTTTCATCGTCATGGACACCGTTAAATAACATGAGTTGCGAAAAATCTTCTATCTCTTGTTTCCATTTTATCAATTCTTTTGTCAAATGATTATATTCTACATTACTGAATTCTTCTTGAATCATTTCAAAATAGGTAGCGGTTTCTGCCAGCTTTTCACTTAAATCATAATATCTGTCTAGCACTCTTTTAAGCTTACTTTGTGCACTAACAACCAACTGTGCTTCTTCTTTATTCTGCCAAAAATTTATTTGACTCATTTTTTCATCATTTTGTTGAATTAGTATGTTCTTATTTTTAATATCTAATGATATTTCTAAAGAATCTAACTCATTTCTTAATTTTGACAGTAGCAGACTAAATTCTCTTATTTCCACCTTAATCCTCCTCTATAGAAAAAATTATAGAAAAAAGTGTAGTATGTTGTCTACACTCCTTTCATAGTCAATTATTTTTTAGTTGTTGGTTTCTTTGCCGTTGGCTTTGTTTCTGATTTTTTTGCCGTTGGCTTTTTAGCTGCTGGCTTTGTTTCTGATTTCTTTGCCGCTAGCTTTTTAGCTGCTGGCTTTGTTTCTGATTTTTTTGCCGTTGGCTTTTTAGCTGCTGGCTTTGTTTCTGATTTTTTTGCCGTTGGCTTTTTAGCTGCTGGCTTTGTTTCTGATTTTTTTGCCGCTGGCTTTTTAGCTGCTGGCTTTGTTTCTGCTCTAGCATGCTGGCTTTGAGCTTCTTCTTTTTCTTGTTTTGCTATTTTTCTTTGATTTGGATCAATTCCACCACGATTAGCACTTTGCCCTTTTACTGCCTCTTTACGTTTTAAGTTATCTACGATTTGTGAGCGTAAAATATATTGGGTAACATCAAATGCTAAAGCTCTATTGATTGCTTCAAACATCTCAAATGCTTCTTCTTGATATGCATAAACTGGATTACGTTGTGCATAGCCTCTTAAGTGAATACTCTCCCGCAGATGTGACATTGCATCAATATGTCTCATCCAGTGATCATCAAGAACTCTTAATGAAATAACTTTTTGAAACTCTTCGAACATTCCTTCTTCTACTTCAGCATGCTTTATCATATATGCATCTAGTAAAATTATTTTTAATTTTCCAATAAAATCTTTTTGTGACAGCACTTCTAATTCAGTTAATGGCACACTCACTTTAAGCATAAAATCTTGCTCAATGTCTTTAATAATATCTGCTACTTTATCCTTTAAAGCAATCTTTTTCAAGTTATTACTTAGTGCACTTTCCACAATGTTTGCTGCTGTTGATGTCACCATCTTTTCAACTAATTTATCAATATTCTCGGCATTTAAAATCGTATCTCTCTGTGCATACATGATTTCTCTTTGTCGTCTTAGCACGTCATCATATTGCAATATCTGCTTTCTGACATCATGGTTAACTCCTTCAATTTGACTTTGAGCAGATTCAATTCGTTTAGCAAACATTTTTGACTCAAGTGCCTCCTCTTGCATTGTTTTACCTAATGTTCTTTGAATCAATGCTTGATTTCCAAAACGTAATAGTAGCTCATCACCAAATGAGATGAAAAATTTAGAATATCCCGGATCTCCTTGTCGACCCGAACGACCTCTTAGCTGATTATCAATACGTCTTGATTCATGTCGCTCTGACCCTAACACAGCAAGACCACCTAATTTTGCTACACCTTCACCAAGTTTTATATCTGTTCCACGACCTGCCATATTGGTTGCAATTGTTACTGCACCCTTTTTACCAGCTTCAGCAATAATTTCAGCCTCACGCTCATGATGCTTTGCATTTAAAACTTCATGGACAACATCTTCAGCATTAAGCATTTTTGAAATGATTTCCGAACTTTCTACCGCTACCGTACCTACTAGAATTGGCTGTCCTAGCTTATGACGGGTAATGATTTCACCAACCAATGCTTTATATTTTGCTTCTAAGTTTGCGTAAATTACATCTGATTCATCCAAACGAATAACATCTTGATTTGTGGGGATACAAATTACACGCATATTATAAGTATCTAAGAATTCTTCTTCTTCTGTTTTAGCAGTACCGGTCATTCCTGATAACTTTTTGTATAGTCTAAAGTAGTTTTGATAGGTGATTGTGGCAAGTGTTGCCGTCTCTTCCTTCATATCAACACTTTCTTTAGCTTCTATTGCTTGATGTAATCCGTCATTATAACGTCTACCATCTAGAATTCTTCCGGTAAATTGGTCAACTATCTTAACTTCTCCACCCGAAACAACATATTCTACATCTCTTAGCATAATATAATTTGCTCGTAGTCCTTGTAAAATTCGATGTACTAGTTCAGTATGCTCTACGGCAAATAAGTTCGTCGTTCTAAATACTTGTTCTGCTTTTTGGACACCTTTTGGCGTTAACTGAATTGACTTTGCTTCATAATCAATTTCGTAATCTGCTTTTCTTAATGATTTAACAAAAGTATCAGCTGCATGATATAGTGGTGCTGCATTTTTCTTTCCACCTGAGATAATAAGTGGTGTTCTAGCCTCATCAATTAAAATTGAATCAACTTCATCTACAATCGCATAATTTAATGGTTTTTGAACTTTATCTTTTGCGTAAAGTACCATGTTATCGCGAAGATAATCAAACCCAACTTCACTATTTGTTGAATATGTAATATCAGCTGCATACGCTTTTTGCTTATCCAACGCTGACATGCTATTAATGTTTAGGCCTATTGTTAAGCCTAAAAATTCATGTACTTGTCCCATTTCTTCAGCATCACGTTTAGCCAAATATTCATTTACTGTGATAATGTGGACACCTTTATTACTTAATCCATTTAAATACGCTGGCATAAGAGAAGTTAATGTCTTACCTTCTCCTGTTTTCATTTCAGCTATATCTCCTCGATGAAGTGCTAGGGCTCCTAAGAGCTGTACGTAAAATGGCTTCTTACCTAAAACTCTCCAGGCTGCCTCACGGACAACAGCAAATGCTTCTACTAATATATCATCCA
This sequence comes from Culicoidibacterales bacterium, assembly GCA_051652245.1. Lineage (GTDB taxonomy): Bacteria > Bacillota_I > Bacilli_A > Culicoidibacterales > Culicoidibacteraceae > BHER01. The sequence continues at coordinate 31,920 of JBOFTV010000040.1, forward strand.
GTAGCGCACCTTCTTTTAATTTAGTTCTGAATTCTTCCGTTTTAGCCTTCAATTTCTTATCTGTTAATTTACTAATTGATTCCTCTAAAGCATCGATCTCTTTAGCTATAACATCCATTTTCTTTAATTCACGTCGTGATTCATCAAATATTTGTGTTAATTTTCCCAACATTTCTCTTCGTTCCCTTCATCCGTATAAAATAGACTGCACATATTATAAAATTATAGCAGAAAAAAGGTAAAAAAGAAATAGTTTTCCATCTTTTTTCGTTCTAATCGTAATCATTTTTTAACCATTCGACATTTTCAGCAATATCAGACTAGAACCTTGTTTAGCTGTCTGTCATCATCATTTGCCTTGACGTAGACTTTTATCCATTATCATTTCTTGGATGCATCAATTTTATCAGTTAAAATATTAAAGTACTCATTTGTTATCGCACCAAAGATTATTTGCACTGTTGCCTGCACAATAAAGACACCTGCTGCTCCATTTTTCTTAATTGTCAACTGGTCCACTTGCTCAACATTTTTAACAACTACATGTAAGCGATACATTGAAGCATACACTTTTTCAATATTCTTGTATCCACCCAATGCTTTTATGATCAAATCAATTTTACTCTCCGCTGTTACTCCGGAAATGCCTTCTTCTGCTTTATTACCAAAATATAATCCTAGCATATCTGCTTCGTCTTTGCTGCGACCAAATGTTTTTATTCCAATCATTTTGATTGCAAAATAGTATGCATAGTAATTAATCACACCCGCTATTAATCCAACAAGAATCAGAATCCAGGCCCCGGTGTTTTCAACGCCGGGTAAAACACCATAAAAGAGCAGGTCTATTAGACCACCACCTGTTACCGTAATTAGCTTAATTGTTACAATTTGACTCAGTATATGAACGACTACGGATAAAATACTATTAGTGATCGCATTAAACAAAAATAGTAATGGAGAAGTTAAAAATAACGTTAATTCTATTGGTAGTGTAAAACCAATTAGCATTGATGCAACGATAAAAACTGTTAAAACTAGTTTAACATTTTTTCGATGTTCAACAAAAGATGTTCTAATTATTGCTAACGCAATTGCAGGTACAACAAAGATTGCATTAATGTAATTTACAGCTGTCTGTGTGCCAACTGTAAACTTAGCATTAGCATACTGTAATTGGGCAAGCCATATGGCTTCATAACCATATAAATTAGTGTTAATTGGTGAAGGAGCATGCCAAACACCACCAACAAATGTATAATTTTTCAGTGTATCAAAGAGTATTGTTAAACCAAAAGGTTTCAGTAACGCAGATAAAAAGCCATATAATCCACTGCCCACTATCCCTGAAAAGTATGGATTTAGAATAATTAGAAACTGTACTAGATAAACCCAAATAACAGCTAATATAATAGCAGCAATCATTCCTAAAAATGCACCTAATATTACTGATTTTATTCTGTTTTTCATTTCTTCACCAGCACTTGTTTTTGTTTCAATAATAATGTTATACCTTGCAATTATTGCCCCTATTATTACCCCACCCACAAGTTGGAACGGATAGATTGTCATTGGCAGTTTATCAATTTCAACCAATAAATCTTTTGGTAAAATTATTTGTGACAATGTATTGAATACTACTTGCATAAAAAAGTAGGTAAAAACAGTAATGATTACTGAGACAATCGATTTCCGGGACAAGCCTAAAGAAATTGTAATTGCAGCTAGTAAGCCTAGCTGGCTTTGCAATAGCATCCCCATATCTTTAAGAATTTCGGGAATATACTTTAATTCATTTTCAAAAATTGGCGTACCAATTAACGTTGGCGTAACCAGCATTGTTCCAATTCCATAAAATAGCATGCCTATTGGGATAACTGCTAGGGGGAAGAATAAAAGTGTTTTAATATTTCTGAAAATTGCGCGCATTTTTTCACCTCATAATTTTTTAACATTTCCTGTTATTTTAGTGGTATTTCTGTTTTATTATTAACAAAATTTCCAAAGATTTCTTTAGTTGGAATAATATTGACAAAAGCAGTAGGGTCGTTTTTGGCAATGATATCTTTCATCATGTAAATTTGATAGCTGGAGACCACTGTCATTATGACCGTTTTATCCGTTTTAGCATACGTACCCACTGCCGGTAATACTGTTGCACCACGTCCACAACGGATGTGTATTTGATCAACTAAGACAGTTGGCTGTGACGTTATAATAAAAACCGTAAAACGCTTATGTTTCGTGTGTACTTGATTAATAACTAGGCTAACTAAGAAAAACAAAATAATTGTAATCAAAATTCCTTCTGTGTTAGTAGGCTCTAGAATAGCTGCACTAAATACAACAATCATATTAATTAAAATTGAGTACCCACCAAAAGATTTTCCATTTTTTGAAGCAAAATATGCCAGAATAACATCTGTTCCCCCTGTGGAACCACCATACCTTAGCGTTATTGCCGTACCTAGGCCTAATAAAATACCACCAAAAATAATATTTACAACTAGCTCATCGGATAAATGCATTATTGGGAGCATCTCAAAAATAGTGAGTAAAACCCCAATATAAAATACAGCAATTACACTTAAAATTGTAAAGCGTCGTTCTACCTTAAACCAGCCAAATATCAGTATTGGTATGTTTAAAATAATTGTCAGCATCCCTAACGTAATTGTGGGAATTCCCGCTTTATTTAACACAAGCAACAAAAGTTGGCTAATTCCTGTGACTCCTCCTGTATAAGCACCAACAGATTGCACAAAAAAATGTAATCCTGCTGCATACAGCAACCCACCCGAAGCAACAGCAAGAAAACTTACAAATAAAATCTGTTTTGAAAAAAAATCACTCGTCCTTAGCATAAATTAGCCTCCTTTAATCCTCTATAACATCCGCCGGCTCTACCAATAGCTCATCCAATTTAACATCAGCAATTTGGGAAAACCTTGCTGTGATTTTATCAGTTGTAATATTAACCTCACGAACATTTTTAGACACTTTTTCAATATCTTTAGCTAGTGCTTTCCATCGTTGCTGGTAGCGATTAAATTCTGTTGATAAAATATTTAATTCCTTGCGGATGACCGCTGCATATTTATCCCGTTCAATATTTCTTAAAACCACCTGTAATGTTGTCAGCATTGCCATTAGTGTTGTTGGGGAACTTAGCCATACTTTTTTTGTGTATGCGTATTCAATAACATCCTGGTGATACGCGTGAATATGTGAAAAAATTGCCTCTGCCGGCAAAAATAATATCGCATACTCTGCTGTTTCACCTAAAATAATATACTTTTTAGCAATATCATCAATATGCTTTTTCATATCCATTTTAAATTGCTTTTCAAAGCTTATCGTTTCTGCACCTTTACTTTCAATTAATCGCTGATAATTTTCCAATGGAAATTTCGAATCAATTGCTACGTTTCCCATTGGCTCAGGTGCAAATAAAATTAAATCAACTTTTGTACTATTTGCCATTGTATATTGTGTTTGATATAATTTATCATTAATACCAAATACTGTTCTAAATATATTAACTAATTGTATCTCGCCAAAAGCACCACGCGCTTTTTTATCATTGAGGATGTCCTGTAAAGAAATAATGTTCGTTGATAGTCCATCTATTTTTTGTTGTGCTTCATCTATTTTGCTCAGCCTTTCGATGACATTTTGAAATGTTTTTGTTGTTTGGTCAAAGCCTTTTTCTAATTTTATATCTACCTGATTTTGCATATACATAAGCCGTCTATCAATTGTTCCACTTTGCTTTTCAAAGTCATCCGCTAGACTTTTTTCAAAAGTGGTTCTAAAGGAAAATAAATCTTGCTGCAATGTCTTCTCAAGTTTTCCAAGTCTTTCAGCAGCGCTTGTGTCAAAAGTTCCCAACTTATTTTCTAATATTTGTTTGATTAGCTGTGTTTGCTTGTTATGGACTATGACAAACAATATCACAAGCACAAAGCATACAATAATTATTGCTACAAAAAATAGTAACGCTTGTTCCACTATTCAGCACCTCCCCAGTCATACTTTTTTTCTAAAAAATGGAAAGTGTACATACAAACAATTAACCCTGGAACAGCAAGTAACATGCCCACTATGCCAAACATCGTCCCCCCTAAAAGAAAAGAGAACATGATCAAGACATTGGGAATGTCTAGCGTATTAGCATAGATTCTAGGCGAGATTATGCTTAGAAAAATTTGCATAAAACTTAATAAACCAAAAAAACCAATGACCATCAAAAAACCTGATATTGGGAGTGTGATCATCGCTAAAATTACGGTTGCAATTAGCGGCCCAATAATTGGAATCAAACAAATTAATAGACTTACAATAATCGAAAAGCTCCAGGCATTGTCTACACCTAAAAAGTGTAATGCTACGCCGAACACCGCTGTTGATATTAAGAAGTTTACGAGAAATGATCTTAAATAGGCAAACATTTGTTTTTCTAATCCTTCAACATATGCCGAAATAAGTAGTTTTCTTCTTGCTCCAAATAAACCTGTCACCTTTGTTCTAATTTTATCGTATTCAAGTAAAAAGAATATCGTAATAATCATTGTTAAAAAAAAGCTCATTGACGTAGAAAAACTATTTCCTAAAATAAGAAACACACTTGTTGCTGCCGTATTTCCAAGCATCGTTATTTGATTAATAAGCTGTGCTTTAAAACTATCATCAAATGAGCCGATTAATCCTAAAAAACTATCCAAAGTTTTTGAAATCGACCTTAAAATCTCAGGGAAATTCATGCTAAAATCATTTACTACAGGAAAAATAACAAAAATGAGCAGTAACAATAAAATTGTAAAACAAATTACAACTGCTAGTGTTTTATTACCTCTAAACACTTTATTTCCGAGTGACTCAATAACAGGATTTAGCAAGAATGCAATCACCAATCCCATCCAAAAAGGTGCTGTTCCGTTAAAGAAAATCCCTAGCATTGGAAAAATTGTGGCACTAATTTGTGTGAGTAGCCATATTAAGGCAAACACTAGAATCAATGACAACAAGATCTTTTGGTTTTTACCTTCAAAAAAATTTAGCATTCCGCAATCCCTCCTTCAAAATTTGTTCGCTCTTTATTATATCATATTTAGCAAAGAAAAATCCAGTTCTCCTTAGATATCTGACTTAAATCGTTCTTCCTTAAATCCTTTTCGTCCTCAGTTCTTCTACTTTTTTTAAGTACAATGATAATTAAAAAAGCAAGACATTATTTTTAATGCCCTGCTTTTTCATAGTTTACAGCAAGCCTAGCTTTTTAGAACAGCTTGGCCACTGTCCCCATCCTGAATTTTTCTGGAGCCATGTAGCGGCTAAAATTTGTTCTTCCCTTGTTGCATCACTGGCATAGGGAATGTTTAAGCCAACTTTTTTACTGGCCGTTCTCCATGTCGGTGCGGAAAACTGTACGCCACCATAATAACCATTACCTGTATTTATATTCCATCTGCCTCCTGATTCACAAAATGCTAATTTATCCCAAACACTATCACTAGGAACAGCGGGTGCATTTGGTTTTGGTGGTTCTACTTTCGTTCCTTTTTCAATTATCGTTGTAACTGCCGGGGTAACTACTTCCGAAGATAGCAACTTTTTTGTTACTGTACTGTCTGTTAGAAAAATTTCTTTTGTCTTTTTAGCTTGTCCTTGTTGAACAACTATTTCTTTTCCTAATTCTAATTCTGGATTTTCGCGTGATTCAACTTGTACTTCATCTTCTTTAAGATTATGTTCTAGTGTTGTAATTGACTGAAGTGCAGTACTTCCTGCTGAATTACTTACTTTTGTTACAAGCGGCACGTCAGGCTTACTTATTTTGATTCCCGCTTCAGCTAAAAATTCATCGAGCGTATGGACATACGTTTTCATATCTTTTACTTGTGCTTCATCAATAATTTTTACAATTTTCTTAGTACTTATGGCAATCACTGCTACATCCGTTAAAAACGCATCCGGATTGACCTCTTGGTCATATATAAAGTCTTCGCCTTCGGTCCCATAACTCAAATTGTTTTTTAATTTTTGGGCATACAGTCCGTCAACAGTAATTGTCCGTTCCAAGCCATCAACGGAAACAACCATCTGTTTTTGGAGTAGTGGCATACCTAACGCAGCTACTAAAGTTATTGCAATAATGCTTATTGATTTTACAGCAAAAATGCTTACTTTACCAATTTTATTTGATAACATACCTGAAAATTCATTCCTCTCTTTTCATAAAAAATAATTCTTCTATGTTTTACATACTCTCTATTATACCTTTTTTTAGTAAAATACGCAAATTTCCACGCGATTTTTGTTTAAATGTCAGCGCTTAAAAAATAATTCTTCGGCATTTTTAGTTGTCTGAGAGCAAATTTCTTCAACAGATTGACCACGTAGTCTAGCAACTTCTTGTGCTACATAAACCACATAACTTGGTTCATTGCGTTTCCCTCTATGGGGCATAGGCGTTAAATAAGGAGCATCAGTTTCAATTAATAAGCGGTTTAATGGAACTTCTACTGCCACTTCTTTAATGCTTTTAGCATTTTTAAATGTAACGACACCACTTATTGATATATATAAACCTAACCTTAGAAACTCGCGCGCCATTTCCACACTACCCGAATAACTATGGAGCACACCAATTAGAGGTCCATATTTCTTAAAGAATACTTTCAAGGTTTTTAAGACATCTTCATGCGCTTGACGGTCATGGATGATAAATGGCTTGCCTAGTGCAATTGCCATCTCCAAATGCCACTCGAAAAATGATTGCTGTAACGGCTTTGGTGATGTCTCCCAATGATAATCTAGTCCCGTTTCACCTATTGCTACAACTTTCTGATTCCCCCAAATTTCTAATAAAAAAAGTTTATCTTCCTCCGTACAAGTAATTACATCCACCGGGTGCCATGCAGCTGCAACTCTTATACAATCATATTTATCAGCTAGCTCTAGTGCTTTATTGGTGGAAATTCGATCGCATCCAATGACAAGCATTTTTCTAACATTTTTACTAATTGCTCTTTTAATAACCTCATCTATATCAGCTTCAAAATCATTGATATTAATGTGGCAATGTGTATCAATAAAATAATTGTTCATCTTTTTGCTCCTTTTCATCTTTTTTTAACGCGTAATTCCATGAGAACGTCACGCAGTTGAGCAGCTGTTTCAAAATCTAATTGCTTGGCTGCTTGTTTCATCTCTTTTTCTAGCTGGGTAATTAGTTTTACTTTTTCTTTTGCCGTTAACGCTTTAGCTTTTGTTTTTCCTTTTGCATCTAGTGTTACCGTTATTTCAATTGTATCGTGCACCGCCTTAATAATTGTTTTAGGCGTTATATTATGATCAATATTATACTGTCGCTGGACATCGCGTCTCCTTGTTGTTTCATTAATGGCACGCTCCATGGATGGCGTTATTTTGTCCGCAAATAAGATGACACGCCCATTTGCATTACGTGCTGCGCGGCCAATATTTTGAATCAGTGCCCGCTCTGATCGTAAAAAGCCTTCTTTATCAGCATCTAAAATAGCTACTAATGACACTTCGGGAACATCTAATCCTTCTCTTAATAGATTTATTCCGATTAGAACATCATATTTCCCCATACGCAAATCTCTAATTATGGCAAGCCGCTCTAAACTTTTGACTTCTGAATGTAAGTAGGCAACTTTTATTCCTTGCTCTTGCAGATATTTGGTTAGCTCTTCGGACATTCTTATAGTCAGCGTAATAACAAAAACACGCTCATTTTTAGCAATTCTATCCCTTATTTGCCCAATAAGATAGTCAATTTGACCTAATGATGGCCGAATATCAATTTCAGGATCAAGTAATCCCGTTGGTCTAATAACTTGTTGAACAACCTGATTTTCACCAATACATCGCTCTAACTCATAATTACCAGGTGTTGCGGATACATAGACAACCTGATTCAGTTTTTGTTCGAATTCTTGAAAATTTAATGGTCGGTGATCTAATGCTGATGGCAATCTGAATCCATGTTCAATTAGCATCTTTTTTCTTGATTGATCGCCATTAAACATGCCACCAATTTGGGGAATACTTACATGGGATTCATCAATAATCATCAGGAAATCTTTGGGGAAATAATCAAAAAAAGTATTAGGTGTTTGTCCTGCTTCGGCCAATGCCAGGTGACGTGAGTAATTTTCAATCCCCGAACAAAATCCCACTTCTGCCATCATTTCTAAATCATATCTTGTTCGCTGCTCTAATCTCTGTGCTTCGAGTAGTTTGTTCTCCTGTTTTAATACTTTTAAATGCGCTGTTAATTCATCTCGAATTAACACCATTGCTTTTTCTAAGACATCTTTACTTGTTGCATAGTGACTTGCAGGAAAGATAACTGTATGTCGTAAATCTGCAAGCCCCTCCCCTGTTACAGTACTTATTTCTCTAATTCGTTCAATCTCATCACCAAAAAACTCAATTCTAATTCCTACACTATCTTCCCAAATCGGAATTATTTCAAGAACATCCCCTCGAACCCTAAATGTTCCACGGGCAAAATCAATATCATTTCTGGTATATTGAATATTAATTAATTTTTGAATTAACTCTTGCCGATCAATTACATTACCTACTCTTAAAGAAATCCTTAACTCATTATATACTTTGGGATCTCCCGCTCCATAAATACAGGAAACTGATGCAACGACAATAACGTCATTTCTTTCTAATAATGATGCCGTTGCTGAATAACGCAGCTTTTCAATTTCTGAATTTCTTTGGGCATCTTTTTCAATATAAGTATCTGTGGAAGGTAAGTACGATTCTGGTTGATAATAATCAAAATAGCTAACAAAGTATTCCACAGCATTATCAGGGAAAAACTCCTTGATTTCACTGTACAGCTGTCCTGCTAATGTCTTATTATGCGCTAAAATTAAAGTTGGCTTATTAAATGTTGAAATCACTTGAGCCATTGTATATGTTTTACCCGTTCCCGTTGCCCCTAATAAAATTTGTTCTTTCATACCAAGGCTTAAATTCTCTCTGATTTGCTGAATTGCTGCTGGTTGATCTCCCGCTGGTTCAAAGGGAACTTTTAAGTTAAATACTTCGTTTTTCTCTATCTTTTTATTTAAAATCATTTTGTCACTCCTAACTAGTATCGTAAAAAAAATTAGAGCAGCTTACACAAACAGTTCTGCTGAACTTAGCTCGTTTATTACTACTCTTTTTTCTACTGGCTTACTACTGCAAGTCCTTTTTGTAATGTAATATCATTGTTTAAATCACTTGTATAACTAATTAATTTCCCATTAATTATAAATAGTGTATTCATGTCGATTTTCCCTGTGCTTTCAATTTGATTTGCTCCTTGGAAAGCAATCAATTGATTGCGTGTCCGCTCATCGAAGAGTCCATCAGCTCTTGACGTATCATAGCCAAAATAATTTAACATCATCTGAACTTCTGATATTGTTGAGCTACTAATTGAATCGCGATCACCTAGACTAAATTCTTTTGTTGCACCAATTGTTGAAATTGTATAGGGCAACGAGTCAATTGTTTTATGATTAGGCTCAATACCTTGCCCATCAGTAAGCACTCCACCATCTGGCATTATCCATCTCTGTGTTGTCAGCTTTAATGCGCTACCATCATTCATTTTAAAGAGCTCTTGAATAGAGCTTTTACCAAATGTTTTATTCCCAACTATCGGAATTCCTTCGATTTGATTAAAGGCAGCTACAACAATTTCAGCCGATGATGCTGTCTTTTCATTGACTAGTAGTACCGTTGGTTGCTTGATGACTAGATTGGGATTGTCAGAAATAAATTTTACGCTTTCTTCATTTTTCTTTTCAATTGTCATGAAATTTTTCTTGTTAGAAACCGTTTTTCGCAAAATTTGCTCAGCTATTTGAACAGAACTTCCTGTATTATTTCTTAAATCAAAAATCACTTTTTTGATTGTTGTATCTTGCAATTTTTCTAAGTCCTTTGTCATTAATTCGACTGTTTTATCTGTAAATCGCTTTAAATTAAAAACGAGTACTTTTTCACCATTCACTATCATTATTTGAGAGATAGAACTTGCATAATCAACGACTGCTTCTGTTAATTCAATTACTTTTTCTTCTGTTCCACGTTTAATTTTCAACATTTTCACTGATGGTGTTTTCTTCAGATAATCTGAAATGGTTAACTCATTTTGGTCTACTTTCACATTATTAATTTCAATGACAATATCATTTACTTTTAGCCCCGCAGCTTCTGCAGGTGAATTTTTAGCTACTTCTAACACCATAAATCCACTAATTATCTTTGTTGTTGTAATTCCAATTCCCGTGTATTCTGATGCAAAAACACTCTCAAATACATTGACCTGTTCGGCTGTTAAATAAGCGCTATGTGGGTCTTTTAAGCTATCTACCATGCCACGAATTGAACCTTCTTGCAAAATAATGTCGTCGACTGGCTTTAAGCTGTTTCTCTGAATTCGCTGTGTTGCAATTCTATATTTTGCTGTTGTTTCGTCCGTTAAGCCATACACGATATAGTTATTGATTGCCCATGTTAAAATTGCAGTTATTATGACTGCAATAAACAAAATCATTGTAAATTGCTTTTTGTTATTCATTAATATGCTCCTCTTGCATTTATATTTTTCGTAAATCTGATTACTTTTTCAGATATTTTCTAACGGGGAAAATACTTCCCAAAAAGCCAATTACACCGCCTAAAGTTGTTGTCCACACGAGTAATTGCTCTAAAACAACATCCACTGAAACAAGCATATCGGTAGATGTCACAAATAATTTTTGTGTAATAATTGGCAAATAATACCAATACGCGAAGCTAACACCACCCGTGGCAATAAGCGCACCAATAATTCCTAAAATGACACCCTCCAAAATAAATGGCGTTCTTATATACCAGTTTGATGCTGCAACTAGTCTCATAATTCCTATTTCTGTTCTTCGGGCAACAATTGTAATTCTAATTGTATTAGAAATCAAAATAATTGCAACAAAGGCGACGGCTGCGATTAAAGCATAAGAACCCTTTCTAATTGTATCAAAAAGTGGTAAAATCGTGTCTGCTACTCCTGAGTTGAAATTAATATCACTAATTTCTTTGCTAAATGTTGTTTCTAATTGCTTTTTAAGTGCATCTGAAAGCTCAGGATTCACCATTGTAATTGTAATTGTTTTAGCAAAAGGATTTTTATCACCGCTAAAGCTTTCCACAATTCCTTGTTGCTCGGCATCATCTTTAAATAAGGCTAGAATTTTATCAAATTCTTGCTTTTCGGTTGTATATTGGACGGCTTGGACATTCGTCCAACCTGTGATTACTGTCCTAATTCTGTTTGCCTCAGCATCTGTAACTTTTGCTTCT
>JBOFTV010000041.1:0-52573 GCA_051652245.1 Culicoidibacterales bacterium
TTGCGATCAAACTAGCAGAAGTAGCTAATGCAAATTATACAGAACGTGCTAATGCAAAAGCATACGCAATCACAGAGGCTGCCGTTGTAAGAAGTATAGCCGTTACAGAAGTAAGCCCAGTTCGCCCAACAGCGGTAGGGCGCTATAATCTCACATTTAGCACACCATTAAACAAAACGGTGACGGTAGAAATGTTAGTCGTAGCAAATGACTTCCAAAATGAGGAAGCAGAAGTCGTATATGCAAGTGACTTTGCCATTAAGTTATCAGCAGTTAAAGAAGCAGATTATAAGGAACTTGCAAAAGCAAAGGGCTACACAATCTTAAATGGGACAACGATAACGGGGAATGTAGAAGTAGAAGTAGAAAATGATATTCGTCCAACAACAGTAGGAAGATATACGCTGACATTTAGAACACAAAAGGGGACAAGAGGAACAGCCGAAATGTTAGTAGTAGATAATTTCCCAGCAGAGGAAAGGGAAGAAATCTACGCAAACAGCTTTTCTATTAAGTTATCAACAGTAGCTAACGCAAACTACAAAGAGCTTGCCAATGCGAAAGCATACAAAATTTTTAATGGTTCAGTCGTGTCTGGGATAGATGTAAGCGTTGAAACAGATATTCGCCCAACAGAAACGGGCAGATACCAACTTACGTTCATAACAGCTAACAAAACAAAGAAGATGGTTGATATGGTAGTTATAGCCGATGATTTTTTGGATGATAGAGCAGAAGCAATTTTTGCTAATGACTTTGATATTAATTTATCAGATATCCCAACTGCAAATTATGTTGTACTTGCGAAAGTGAAGGCTTATGTAATAATAAATGGAGCAATTACATCAGAAATTCCAGTCGAGGTAGAAAACAATATTCGTCCAACAGTAGAAGGAATACACTCACTAACGTTTAAAACAGCAGAAAATACAAAAATAACAGTAAACATGACTGTAACGATGGATACTGAATCAGACAAAGGAAATGAAGTTGTTGAGGCCAATAGCTTCGCCCTAAAACTAGCAGAAGTAGGGAATGGAAACTATGTGGATCTAGCGAAAGTCAAAGCCTATATTCAACTAGACTCAGGGGTAAAAAAAGATATTGATGTAAGCATAGAAACGAATATTCGCCCAACAGCAGTAGGAAGATATAATTTGACATTTACAACAGCGAAAGGTACAAAGAAAGCAGTAACAATGATTGTTGTAGATAACAATTTCCCGCCCGATGCAACAGAAGTTGTTTATGCAAATAACTTTGGGATAAGCTTATCAGAGGTAGCAACAGCAAATTATAAGGATTTGGCAGATGCTAAAGGCTACTTAATCGTAAATGCAAGGGAAGTAACAGAAGTAGCAGTTAGTGTGAAAACGGATATTCGACCAACACGCACAGGGGCATATCCTTTGACATTTATAACAGAAAAAGGAAAAGCAGTAACAGTTGAAATGCTAGTATTAGCAAATGATTTACCAATGAGAACAAAAGAAGTGATTCTTGCAAATAATTTTGTTGTCAAACAATCAGATGCAATCGCAGCAGATTATGTAGAACAGGCAGATGCAAGAGGATATAATATTGAAAATAGAAACAACATCTATCGTGTAGTGGTAAAAGTAGATGGAGAAAAACCAACAATGCTTGGCTTACATGATGTAACATTTGTAACAGATAAAGCAACAAAAGCAACGAAGAAAGTTTTAATTACAAATGAAAATCCAATTAATAATGAAGCACTTGTTGCGTACGATTCAACAACAACACTAGAACAATTACCAAGACTTGACTTAGTAGAGAGTGCAAAAGCAAAAGGATATGATATTTCAAACCTCGAAAATATCGTTGAAATTCCAGTAACCTTTGTTGGAACAAGACCAACAAAGGCAGATATTCATGAATTAAGGTTTGAAACAAGCAAAGGAGCGTTTGCAGTAGTAAATCTAATAGCAATACAAGCAAATGCATCATCGTTTGAAATCACGGGAAATGATGTAATATTGGAGTTAAAAGAAGTTCGAGACTTTCAACAGCAAAATAAATTAGAAGGATATATCATTGAAAGAACAGCAGCAAAAGCCATATACTACAATGGTATAGAAGAAGTAAACATTCCAGTAAATATTCCAGTTGAGCAGCTGACAAAATTGGATGCAATTGGAGAGCATGAAATTCAGGTTGTCGCAACAATTCAAGGAACATTAAGTACATATAGTGTTGGGCAAAGCACGGAAACACTAGCAACACAGAAAACATTAACAATAAAGGTATCTGTGATTCCAGACAAAGAGTTATCAAAAACAAATCCGGACCTGCCAACAACAGGGCAAAAGATAGCAGAAATGCTGATACTAGGTGCACTGCTGATTCTGGCATCGATCATAATGCTTATTTTACTTGTTTTAAAACGAAAAAAAGTAAATCAAGCATAAAAAGTAAGAGAGGAAAGCTTATGAGCATTCCTCTTCTTTTTTTGTGGTATAATTAATGGGGAGCATAGTTGATTAAAGGAGAATAAGAAAGAGAATAAAGCTAGACGTAATAATAACAGATAGTGAAACAATAATAATTCCTAGCAGTGGAAGTGGAACAATTACAATTCACAAAAATAGCAAATTGATTCCTTCGGGGCAAAAAATACGCCATCTATTAGAGAATAACAAGCTAATAGAAATCTTAACAACAGCAACAGCAACAAGAAAATGTGATAAAATAATTAGCATAGAAATCCCAACAGATATTGAATTATCTCGTGTTGGAAAACTATTTGGTGAAGACGTAGTAAAAAAAGGGGGAACAAAAATGGGGCGAAAACTGCGCCAAGATAATGAAGATGCTCTAAATAGTTTTGAAACAACAGCAGATATCAGGCTAAAAAGTGTGAATGAAGTTGGTTTGTTTCTCTATTTTGGTTGTCTGAATAGTTGGCTTAAATTAAAAGATAGCAGCGGAAAAACAATTGACGAGTGGACGAGAGTGGAGACAAGGTGACATGAAGTCAGGATCGGGGAAAATAGCCTGTTTAAGGCTCTTTTAATCCAGTAGACTAAATAAATCTATGCAACTATGCTAGGGGCTCTTAAATAGCCGTTTATACCCTAAAAATGAAGGGAGACCTAATGCTTAAAAAGTGCAAATCAGCACAAAAATAGCCAAAAGGATGTAATTAGTCGAAATAACTTTACAACTAATTTTTCACTGTGTATAATGTTTATAATATATGGTTTTAAGCTTGAGTGATTTTACGCCAAGTTAGTAACATATATATAGGATGGTATTGAATAATTTTGCTACTATTCAAAAAGCAACGTTTTTTTTAAAAATAAAGAGGATATTAGTTAAAACATCCAACAAAATGAAAATAAAACGGTAGTCAAAAATAGAAAGAAAAGTTACAATTAGCTCATTTTGAATTAAAGTAACTAAAATGAAGGAGGAAAATGAATGTTGAAGTATGTCTTGAAAAGACTTGTAAACAGTATTCTTGTAATTTTTATCTCGGTAACAGCAGTATTTTTTGTCATTAGATTAGTGCCATCAAATATTGTAGACCCAAAGTTACCACTTGAAACACAAAAAGAAATTGAGGCAGCATATGGTCTAGATAAGCCTGTACTCGAGCAATATCAAATATATTTGGGTGGCGTAATCCAAGGAGATTTTGGGCAATCAATTAAAGTCCAGAAAAATATTCCAGTAGGAAAAATAATTGCTGACAAAGCAAAAGTATCAATCCAAATAGGTGTGTTTGCTGTCCTACTATCAATTATTGTTGGTGGACTACTAGGTGTAGCAGCAGCAGTAAAGCGTGGAAAAATACTTGACCACTCAGTAACGTTTATTACGGTTCTAGGTATTTCGATTCCTTCAATTGTCGTTTCTATTTTACTACAGTATGCGTTTACGGTAAAATTAGGAATTCTCCCAGCAATTTATAGTGCGGGTAATTTCATATCTATTTTGGCGCCAATCTTGGCTTTATCATTTTGGCCAACAGCAATGATTGCCAAGTATATTAGAAATGAGCTAATTGATGTATTAAATTCAGAGTATATTTTGCTTGCAGAGGCGAAAGGTGTTAAAAAGAGTAATATTCTCTTTAAGCATGGTATCAGAAATGCAATGATCCCAGCAATTACAGTGGTTGGACCATTATTTGTTAGTGTCATTACAGGAAGTCTGGTTGTTGAACGTGTTTTTGCAATACCTGGTCTAGGTGGATTAATGACTGATTCAATAAATGTCACTGATTATCCAATTATTCAAGGATTAACATTTCTGTTTGCATCATTATTTACACTGACATATTTAACAATTGACGTCCTATATGGCCTTATTGATCCACGAATTCGTCTGTCAGGAGGTAAGAAATAATGGAACAAAGATTAAAATCAGATTATTTAAATAAAGAGCTATTTGAATTTGCTACAGACTTTGGTAAAGATAGTGATGAAATCACATCTAAAAGTGTAAGTTTTTGGAAGGGATCAGCAACAAGGTTATTTAAACAAAAAATTACAGTAATTAGCTTGCTTTGTATCGTCTTAATTATTCTTGGAGCAATTTTTATTCCCTTAGGGAAAGAAACACTCGCATTTGTCCAAGATCCTCGAATTCAAAACCTCCCACCAAAAATTCCATGGCTAGCAAATTTAGGCATTTTTGATGGTTTTAGAGGGAGCGTTGATCAGTATGCTAAAGTTGGAGTAGAGCGGTTTTACTTCTTTGGCACTGATGATTTAGGTCGTGATATTTTCTTGCGGTTATGGGTTGGAATGAGAACTTCACTTCTAATGGCGTTGATTGTTACAACAATAGAACTTATTATTGGCTCAATTATTGGCTCAATTTCTGGTTATGTTGGTGGAACAGTTGATATCATTATTCAAAGAATCATCGAAGTGTGTGTTAATATACCAACACTTATTATCGTTCTAATTTTAACACTTGCCCTCAAAGCAAGTTTTACCACATTAGTTATCGCCCTAAGTCTGTTTGGCTGGATTGGATTTTCGCGACTTGTTCGCGCGCAAATCCTCAAATATAAAGAACTTGAATTTGTCTTAGCGGCTAAAACGTTAGGTGCTAAACCATTTAGAATTATGTTTCAACACCTACTACCAAATATTTTAAGTACTTTTGTTGTAGCATTAACACTTTCTTTTCCCGGAGTAATATTAGCGGAAGCTTACTACACTCTTTTAGCGGTAGGATTACCAACAACTGATATTTCACTAGGGCAACTCATTGTTGAAAATGTCGGCAAGCTAAGTACATACGCATCACAATTAATTATTCCAACGGTATTTATGGCAATTATTTCATTATCATTTAACTTATTTGGCAATGGATTACGTGATGCACTTGATCCAAAAATGAAAGATCGCTAAGGTTAACACAATAAAATAAATGAAATGAGAGAGTGAATATGAGTAAAATATTAGACGTCAAAGATTTGACAATTGAATTCAAAACAGAATCTGGTATTGTACAAGCTATTCGTGGAGTGGATTTTTACCTAAATGAGGGTGAAACACTAGCGATTGTAGGAGAATCTGGTTCAGGTAAATCGGTGGTTACAAGAGCAGTTATGGGAATTTTAGCTGCCAATGGAGAAATCACGAATGGCCATGTTGAATATACATACAAAGACGGTAAAACCGTAAATGTATCATCAATGTCACAAGCCGAATTAACGAAAATTCGTGGTGGTGAAATTGCCATGATTTTTCAAGATCCACTTACTGCTTTAAATCCAGTTATTACAATTGGAAAACAAATTTGTGAGGCAATTCTCCTGCACCAAAAAGGCGAAAATGGTGGACAAGTTAGTAAAGGTGAAGCCAAGCACCGTGCAATTGAATTATTAAATTTAGTAGGGATAACAGATGCTGAAAATAGATATAAACAATATCCACATCAATTTTCAGGTGGGATGAGGCAAAGAATTGTTATTGCAATTGCGCTAGGTTGTCAGCCACGCGTTTTGATTGCGGATGAGCCAACAACAGCATTGGATGTAACAATTCAAGCACAGATTTTAGAATTAATCAAAGATATCCAGCAGAAAATCAATTTTGCCGTAATTTTTATCACACATGATTTAGGGGTAGTAGCAAATGTTGCAGACCGTGTCAATGTTATGTATGCAGGAAAAATTATTGAAAAAGGAACCGCTGAAGATGTCTTTTACAACCCTAGGCACCCATACACATGGGGGCTGCTTGCATCAATGCCAGATATAAACAGTAAAAATGCTGAATTATTTGCAATCCCAGGAACGCCTCCAAGCTTGCTAACTCCTCCTAAAGGAGATGCGTTTGCAACAAGGAATAAATGGGCTCTGAACATTGATTTCGAACAACAGCCACCATTTTATCAAGTGAGCCAAACGCATTTTGTGGCAACTTGGTTACTGGACAAGCAGGCACCAGAAGTTGAGATACCAGATATTGTTAAGCAGCGAGTTACTCAGCATATAAATGCCGAAGAATTAATCATAGATGGGGAGGATGACTAATATGAGCAAAGAAGTAGTGTTAAGCGTCCGCAATTTAAAACAATATTTTAAAATTTCTAAAAAAATAACGGTGAAAGCTGTTGATGACATAAGTTTTGACATTTATCGTGGTGAAACATTTGGTCTAGTAGGAGAGTCGGGAAGTGGAAAATCAACAACAGGACGCTCAATTATCAGACTTTACAAGCCCACAAATGGTGAAATCGATTTTCTTGGTAAAAATATTTCAGGAAAACTATCAAGTCAGCAAAAAAGTTTTGTTGCTAGGAATATGCAAATGATTTTCCAAGATCCAATGGCATCACTTAATCCACGAATGAAAGTATCAGATATCATTGCTGAAGGTCTACGGATTCATAAGCTTTGTACAAAGGAAGAAGAAGCGACAAAAGTAATTGAAATTCTTGAAACGGTAGGTCTTAACAAAGACCACGCTAACCGCTTCCCCCACGAATTTTCTGGAGGGCAGAGACAGCGGATTGGAATTGCGCGCGCATTGATTATGGATCCTGAATTTATCATCGCTGACGAGGCGATTTCGGCACTCGATGTATCAATTCAGGCACAGGTTGTAAATCTCCTTAAAAAGCTTCAAATTGAGCGGAATTTAACATACCTATTTATTGCCCACGATTTATCAATGGTCAAATACATAAGCGACAGGATAGCAGTTATGCATCATGGGAAAATTTTAGAATTAGCAGATGCCGAAGAACTATATGCTAACCCTTTACATCCGTATACAAAATCACTATTATCGGCAATTCCCTTACCAAATCCAGATTATGAAAAGAAAAGAAGAAGACTCATCTACGACCCCCAAATGCACAACTACGAACAAAACAAACCCACATGGACTGAGCATACACCGGGTCATTTCGTGCTACTAAATAGCGAAGAAATAGAGAACTTATAAAAATAATAGACCGGTCTTTTATTGAAAAAAGACCGGCTTTTTCTATGAGGGAAACTAAAATATCCGCTGCAAGAAGAGCACTATAAATAATGGTTCTTTGTCAACTTAGTGGAACGTTAACTTCTAAACAGAAGTTAACAATTTAATTAAATCAGTTGCCCTTGCTAGATTTTTGAATCAAAAAGCCCTGTTCTTGGACTGTTTGATAGTTCTACTAATTCGTTGAATGAAACCATAATTACGATGTTAGCAGCGGAGGATAATCATAGTTTGGAAGCAGTTGTAGTTGATTCTTCGGAACTGAAAAACATGATTAAATTAACTAGTGTAGCATCTGGTTATGATGAACTATTTCCAGATTATCAAACAAAAATAACTGCTATTGTAATGAAAAATGATGCTTTAACGGTCAAAAGAAACCAAGTGTTAGAATTTGTAATTGACAAAAACTATGAAACTAATGGAATAACCGAAATCACATATGAAACTAACCAAGGAAAAAAAGGTTGAGGTGGTATAATATAATGGACTAAGAAATAGAAAATAAAATTTCTCAGGTTAATGCTTCAAAATCAATTTATGTTGGATAAATTTCAAATCAATCAGTTGTTGCAGGTGAAATGAAGGCGATTAAGAGATCATTTGATAACTTTCCATATAACTACAGTTGTGCTACATCATTAGGAATTGTAAATCCAGATATATTGTTTCTAGGTTGACTGTCTGTTAACTCGTAAACGATAAAGTCAGGGCAAGCAAAGCAAGCTGTACCAGTCGAAATAACTGGTCCGGATGAAGTATCCAGAGGTAAAAGGGCTATTAGAATAAAAAACAGAGGCCAGAGTGGGTAGCTATTTTCTTGAAACGCTAACATCGAAGTAAAGGATACATTAAAATTAAAAAAGCTTGCAATCCCCTATACCAAAAAATGGATGATTTATAGGGATGAAAATCTCAAGCACATCGAGAAGACCGCAACTGCTTAAAAAAGGCAAAGATGTCTTTTTTAAGTAAATGAGTAAAAAATATAGTAGAAAAACCGTAAAATGGCTAAAATCAATACTAAAACAGTGACAAAACAGCCAAATTAATGTATGATTCTACTATATGCAATAATAAGCTACCAACCAAAAGCAAGGTAACTTTAATAATAATTAAGGAGATAATATGATTACAGAACAAAAGCAAAAGCAGACAGGAAAGACAATGCGCGCAGTGCGGTTTTTAGTTGTCTGTGTGTTTTCTTTATTGACAGCGGCAGCGTACTATTCCATGCCTGTTTCAGTTTTTACAGAGGGAGAGTTTCTCTTGGCAGTCACTATGATTGTTGTGGGCGTAGGACTCTTTTTTAACCAGCAAATTAATTATGGTAAACGCGCAATTAAATTTGAAAATCTTTACGCATGGCTTTACGTGCTTGTCTTGCTATTAGCAACTATTCTTATTCAAATAGTAGGACACAGTGAACTAATCGTTTTAATCAGTCGTACTCTCATTTATTTTGGTACTTTTTCAATTTTAGATAACTGCTTAATTGGCGGGATTACTGCCAAAAACAGCTCAATTATAACTGATGAAAAATTAATAATCAGTTGGTCAGAACAAACAACATATACTCAGTATATCTGGACTAGTGCGGTTTTCTTTATTATTTTCCCCATGGCTTTTATCAAAGACCTTCCATGGATGACAGCCTTAATAATTGAAATAATCTTCATCGGCTTTGCGATTTCAACAACAATAATAAGTTTTATAATTATAAAGAAGAGCTTGATTGTGCGTGAAGAACTTTTAGTGGATGAATATCGCCACTATGTCCTCCAAACAAAAATTTTAAGCGTCAAAAAAAATGAAAAAAGAGCGCAAAAAGAAGATTTAACTGAAGAGCTAAATACGAAGCAAGAGGCAATTACCAAGCAGGAACAGCAGCGTGAAGAACTCGTTGCCGTAGAAGTAAGTAAAATTACTTTAAAGGAAGAAATAGAGGCAATTAACGTAAAATTATCAGCGTACGATGTTGAAGAATTAGAACAAAGAAAGGTAATGACTGATAATCAGGTGCTCAATACACAACAAGAGGTTTGGGCAAGGGGATATCAAAATAACTTTGACGATGAAGCGCTTCAATGGGAAGAATTAAAAAATAAGTTTCAAAAAATTCAAGTCGAACTAGAACATAAAAAAACAAATTTCACAGAAATAACTGATAAACTAGTACAACTCGAAACAGCAGTTGCACAAAAAATTGAAAAGCAGTCAGATCAAAAGCAAACACGTATAACATTTAGCAACCTAAAAGAAAAAAATTACGAAGACCTAAAAGAAGAACAGTTAAGTGAAAAAGAAAAAAATACGTTGATGAATAAAATTGAGAAGCTGACAGGAAAAGAGCAAAAAGCCGATCAAGATATCGAAAGTCTTGAAAAAGAGATAAGTGGTCACCAAAATGATATCGAGAAATTGAAACAACAAGGAGATTTACTAGAGAAAATAGAAATTCCTGATATGATGTACGTAATTACCTCTATCCAAGAACAAATGGCCAAACATGTTGCAAGTATGGAAGATGCTAAAAGAGCATATGCCGATGAGCTTCTCGCTAACGAAGAACTTGTCGAATTAAAACAGCTTAAGTATTCAGTAGAGCAACAATTATCATTTGTTGATGAACTAGAGAAACAGAAAAGAGAAAAACAAGACGTAGTAGATATCGATTGTAACAGTGAAATTATTAAAATAGATCAACGTGTTTCGGAAATTTTAAACGAAATTTCTGAGCTCTATCTTGAAGATGAAATCATCAGAAAAATGTTTGCCGAAAATCGTGAGCAATTACGAAAATCAGCAGAACAAAAACAGCAAGTTTTGGATACGATTTTAACAAAAAAATAAAAATGAGGGAAACACGAAAAATTATCGTGTTTTTTTTCAAGATTTGGAGAAAACATTCTAAAATATGGTAAAATGGAATAGACGTTTTATGTTAAAACAAAAAAGTAAAATTAAGGAGCAAAAAAGATGAATAAATTACATGTGTTCAATCACCCTCTAATTTCTCATAAATTGACAATATTACGCGATAAGAATACGTCATCAAAAGTCTTTGCTGAAATGGTAGATGAGATTGCCGGTTTGATGGCCTATGAAATTACGCGGGACATTAGAACAACGATTATTGAAATTGAAACCCCATTGGTCAAAACAATGCAGCAAACAGTTGCACAAGACATTGTCATTGTACCAATTTTACGTGCAGGACTAGGTATGGTTGAAGGTATCCGCAGCCTTGTACCAAATGCTAAAATTGGTCATATCGGGATGTACCGTGACGAAAAGACACTAGAACCAAAAGAGTATTTTTGCAAATTACCCGAAGGGTTAGAGGATGCCTATACATTAGTTGTTGACCCAATGCTTGCAACAGGAGGATCAGCTAATGCAACAATCACCATGCTTAAAAAGCGAGGGGCAACAAATATCAAACTAGTCTGCTTAGTTGGTGCTCCTGAAGGTGTAGAGTCAGTTAAGCGTATACATTCTAACGTCGACATCTACTTAGCAGCCTTAGACCAAAAGCTTAATGAAAATGGTTATATTGAACCTGGTTTAGGCGATGCCGGAGACAGACTTTTTGGCACAAAATAAAAAAAGGGGATGCTTGCTCATGAAAAAAGAAATAAAAATTAGCGGTGGGGTTAAACTAGCAGGTGACGTTTATGTAAATGGTGCAAAAAATGCTGCCTTACCAATATTAGCAGCAACCCTGCTTTTTGAGGAAGCAGAAATAACACTACAAGAAATTCCCCAGATTAAAGATGTGTGCTCACTATGTCAAGTACTAGAAGCTTGTGGGGTAAGTGTTAGGGTAACCAATCATGAAGTTAAAATAATCGTACCTAAGAAAACCGGAATTAAAAATGATATCCCGGAGGAAATATCAGCAAAGATGCGGGCAAGCTTGCTTGTGCTTGGTCCACTCCTAGCAACAAAAGGTGAAGTTAAAATTTCAGCCCCCGGAGGATGTAGCATTGGATATCGTCCCATTGACTTACACATCGGCGCATTAGAATTAATGGGAGCAACAATTGAAATAATTCATGGTAACATTGTTGCCAAGGCAGTCAATGGCTTGAAGGCTGCAACAATTAATTTAGACTATCCCAGTGTTGGAGCAACCGAAAATATTATTATGGCTGCGGTGTTAACAAACGGGAAAACGAAGATTCAAAACGCCGCAACAGAACCAGAAATATTAGATTTAATTAGATTTTTAAATCAATCAGGTGCTAAAATTAGCGGGGCGGGAACAACGGAAATAGAAATAGAAGGTGTAAGCTCACTTTGCAAGCAAATTGCATATGAAATAATTCCTGATCGAATTGAAGCCGCAACATACATGATTGCGGCAGCGGTGACGGGTGGAAAGATTCGCGTGCATAACATTATTGGTGCGCATCTCATCTCATTTATTGCCAAGCTGAGAGAAATTGGCGTTAAAATTGAATATATCGATGATACGTTAGAAGTTACGGGAAAATGCAGATATGATGTTGAAAAGTCAATAGATATTAAAACAGCACCTTATCCTGGTTTCCAAACAGATATGCAAGTGCTGATGATTCCATTACTATTAAAAATCAATCGTAGTAGTATGATCGTCGATACAATTTTTGATCAAAGATTTAGGCATGTCCAAGAATTTATTAACTTAGGTGCAAACATGACCCAAGTTGATAACATGCTGATAATTGATCCCAAGGATGCCATTAAGTCAGGTGCAGTGACGGCAACCGACGTTCGTGCAGCTGCAGCCTTAGTCTTACTTGGTCTTAGTGGCGATACAGAAATTTCAATCAAAAACATTCACCACCTTTTTAGAGGCTATGAAAGTTTACTAGACACATTAATCTCATGCGGAGCAAAAATCATTTACTAAATAAGAAAAAACAGGAGGGAATCTTGATGGAAAAGACTGAACCAATAAACGCAACTAGAACAAGAAAGAAAAAGCCGAAACGGAAGGCACCAAAAATAATTATATTGCTAATTATCTTAATCAGCATCGGTGTAGGACTATTTTATGGTGTAAGTTTCCTCTTAAATCAGAGTGTGGAGACCACTCCACCTGATCAAACCCAAACAACAGCAATAGTAGAACCAGTGGGACGCGAATATACAACTTTTCAAGAACGCAAAAATCAGGAATATCTTGATCAGCGTGTTAATTTTGTCGGTGACTCAAGTGAAGTAGCTTTGGTGGCCCAAAAATTTGCGATGGATTTATTTACAGTGTGGGGGACTAAAAGTGTAGATGATTATGGTGGAAAAGAATTTATTCCCGAAAATAACAGTGGCGATTTCGACAAAAATGTTAAAAACACATTTTATTTCCGCTATGACGATACCGTAAAAAGGTACGAGGCTGAAAATCTACCGATTGTTGTAGAAGTGACTGTGGGAGAGCCTAAAAGTCGTTCTGTGGGCTATGAAGGTGTAGGTGGATATAAAACATATGATGGATATGCTGTTTCTTTAGAACTAAAATATCAAGACGGCAATATTGAAGGAACCAAAAACAAAGATATCCAGAAAGCAAATGAATTGTTAGCACAGTGGATTCACAAGGTGAAGACAGCCGAATTTTTCTTTATTCCGGGAGCTGAAAGTGGAACGCCGGGAACATGGTACTTATCAGAAATGAACAATTTAACCTCAGAAATAGCAACAGTAGAGTAATATTGGATAAAAGGGGAAATCATATGAAAATTGTAATAGTCAGTGATAATCATTTTCAAAAAGAAAATCTATTGAATATTTTTGCAAGGCATAGCGATGCTGATTATTTTATTCATTGTGGTGATAGCGAATTCTTGGCAAAAGATGGGCTACTCACGGAATTTATCTGTGTTCGCGGGAATAATGATGGCAGTGATTTTCCTAAAGAAGAGCTGCTTGTTGTTAGTGGTGTGCGGATACTAATTACGCATGGGCACTATCAATATGTTGTTAATTATGGAGCGGGAAATAATAGTGGGACGGATCAGTTGGTAAAATATGCTTTACAGTATCAAGCGGACATCGTCTGCTATGGACATACACATATTGCCCAAACATATACTAAGGGAAGTGTTATGGTTATAAATCCAGGGAGTACAGACTTTCCACGGGGATTTACTAATCGAATTCCTTCATATGCGGTTTTGACAATGACTAAGGAGAACAAAGAAGTAGCATTTTATCAAGCCAAAACACATGAAGATATTACAACAGATATTTTAAACCCAAAAGCGGTGCAAAAAGAAGGCTTATTAAGTTTTTTAAAAAAATAATGGAGGAAAATCAATGATTCATATTATACTCTACCAGCCAGAAATTCCGCAAAACACAGGAAATATTATGCGGACCTGTGTTGCAACAGGGGCAATGCTCCATTTAATTGAACCACTAGGATTTTCGTTAGAAGAAAAGCAACTTCGTCGTGCTGCAGTGGATTACTACGAGCAGATAAAATACAAAACATACCCTAATTATGAGGCTTTTATTGCGCAAAATAAACCAAGCAAGATTTACTTCTTTACAAGACATGGCAAGAAAAATCATACAGAAATGGACTATACGGTTACAGCGGATGTCTACTTCATGTTTGGACAGGAAAGCAGTGGAATTCCGAAGCAAATATTGCGCGATAATCTGGAAGACTGTTTACGATTACCGATGAATGATCTTGTCCGCTCACTTAATTTATCCAATTGTGCAGCAATTTTAATTTATGAAGCACTTAGACAAAGAGGCTTTGAGGGATTGTTTCAAGAGGAGCCTGATACATTAAAAGGGAGCCACTGGTTAGAACAGTAATTAGTGCTTGGGGCGAGTGGCAAACTTGCCTATTTTTTTATGTATATTGTTTTACAAAATAGCTAAAATAGGCTATTATAGTAATGATATAGTTATAATTTTTTTTTTAGAAAGGAGGATTTTAGATGGGGTTTTGTTTTGATGTTATTGTAATTGGTGGTGGACATGCTGGAATTGAAGCTGTTATGGCTGTAGCTAACATGGGTAAACGGGTTGCTTTGATTACCGAACATGCAAATTCCATTGGGCACATGCCCTGTAATCCTTCAATCGGGGGCTCAGCGAAAGGAATTGTTGTTCGCGAAATTGTCGCCTTAGGTGGTGTCATGGGGAAACTTGCTGATGAAAGTTTATTGCAAATAAAAATGCTTAATAAAAGTAAAGGACCAGCAGTTTGGTCGCTTAGAGCCCAAGTAGATATCGTAGAATACCCCAAAAAAGCGCAGGAGTTGCTAAACAATCACGAAAATGTAACTATTGTAGAAAAACGGGTAGATAATTTGATTGTTGCAGATGGTATAATTAAAGGTGTTCACCTAACATGTGGAACTAAGGTGCTAAGTGAGGCGGTCATTGTTACGGCGGGAACCTATATGGATGCCGTAATTTTAATTGGTCATGAGAAAAAAAGGGGAGGCCCAAACGGCTTTAATACTAGTGGTGGATTGTCAAAAAGTTTTAAAGATCTGGGCTTTGATTTATTTCGCCTTAAAACGGGAACGCCTGCCCGCGTAAGAAGAGATTCGCTCGACTATACCAAAATGGCAGTTCAACCGGGTGATGAAGATCCGACTTTTTTTACCAAGGAAGCTAGTTTTGTAGGGAAGCAATTGCCTTGTTATTTGACTTATGCAGCCGAAGATACAATTGCTATTATTACCGAAAATTTGGATTTGTCAGCGATGTATTCTGGTAATGTTCAAGGTGTTGGACCTAGATACTGTCCGTCAATTGAAGACAAAGTTGTCCGCTTTTCCGATAAGCAAAGGCACCAAGTCTTTATTGAACCGGAGTCTTTAAGCTTAGATTCGATGTATGTTCAAGGCATGTCAACAAGCATGCCACCCAAAATCCAATTAAAGATGCTCCGGGCAATTAAGGGATTAGAACAGTGTGAAGTTATTCGCTATGGCTATGCAATTGAATATGATGCACTAAATCCCACACAACTATTGCCAACACTTGAGACCAAAACAGTAGGAGGTCTATTTACGGCTGGCCAAATTAATGGGACAAGTGGTTATGAAGAAGCAGCAGCACAAGGGCTGATAGCGGGAATCAATGCCGTAAATAAAATTGATGGAAATAGTCCATTGGTCTTAAGGCGTGATGAGAGTTATATTGGTGTGATGATTGATGATTTGGTGACTAAAGGGACAAAAGATCCATACCGCTTGCTAACATCAAGAGCGGAATACCGCCTGTTACTAAGACATGATAATGCCGAATTCAGACTCCATAAGCATGGGCATAAAGCGGGGCTAATTTCAACTGCTGCCATGTCTTGCTTAGAGCTTAAAACCAAAGAAATTGAGCGAGTAAGAGCATTACTGCAGTTGGTGAAAGTAACACCAATTAAGGAAGTCTTGGCATATTTAGTGGAACATAATCTAAGCCTAATTCATGATGGATTGACTGCCCAAGCACTGCTAAGACGACCAGAAATGACATGGATTGCCCTAGTTGAAATTCTTGAGCTAATGGATCGCTATGCGCTAGAACTAGCTAGTTTAGTAAACACGTTACCAGAAGTGATAGAACAAGTAACAATTCAAGTGAAATATGAAGGCTATATCAAAAAGGCGCTAGCACAGGTGGAAAGCTTTAAGAAACTCGAATATAAGAAAATTCCAATGAACCTAGATTATCAAATAGTGCCAAATCTTGCCCTTGAAGCAATTGATAAATTAACGCAAATAATGCCCTTGACATTGGGGCAAGCCTCAAGAATTGCGGGTGTTAATGCAATTGATATTACAATGCTCGATATGTATCTAAAAATGCAAAATAATGAAAGTAAGTAAGGATGGTGATGGAAAATGGTTAAAATATCGATGAAGGAATTAGAGATTATTCTACGCCAAAAAGGAATTCGTCCATCATATTTACGAATTAAGGTTTTGGAGTACTTTTTCAAGTATCATAATCACCCAAGTGTATGGATGTTATATGATGGATTACAAGATAAAATCCCAACACTCTCGAAAACAAGTGTCTATAACACACTGAATTTGTTTATTCAGCATAAAATTATTGAGTCAGTAGGTGTACTAGATAATGAGCAGCGCTATGATTTATTCCGCTCACAAGCACATGCCCATTTTCATTGTGACCAGTGCCTTGAAATTAGTGATATTAACTTAGATATTGACTATGAAATTGGTAAAGTTTTTGAGCAATATGAAGTAACGCATCAAAGTTTACAGTTTCGGGGTATCTGTCCTCGCTGTTTACAAAAAAATAAGATAGAGTAAAAACAAAAGCAAGCAGTGACTGCCTTGCTTTTGTTTTTCATTAGGCGTATAATAGAGGTAATAGCTAGATAAAACTAGCTATTATTGATGATAAAGAAAGAGGGAAGAGGACATGAATAGTTTATATGAGGAAATGAACACATTTTTAGCAGATGAAATCGTGTTAGGAATGAAAATTCATAATTTACATTGGTATATCAAAGGGCATAATTTTTTTACGTTACACCTTAAAATGGATGAATACTACCAGCAAGCAGAAATAAGAATTGATGGTATTGCTGAAAGATTATTGATGATTGGTGCAAATCCAATTGGAAGTTTAAAAGATGCATTAGCACGAACGAGTATTATTGAACTTGAAAGCCACCCTGTAAATGAAACAAAACTAGTTGAACTACTCTACACAGACTTTGCAAGCCAAAGAAGAAAAGTAGTGCATCTTATCAAACTAGCAGAACAAAGCGAAGACTATGGAACGGCTGACTTTTTTACGGGAGTGTTACAAAATTATGAAAAAGACTTGTGGATGCTAGGAGCATTTTTAAAACAAGTATAAAAAAAATGAGCATTTAACTTGCTAAAGTATAAGTTTATGTTGTAAAATACTATGGAAATAAAAATATAGGAGGACATAAATTATGTGTAATGATTGCAACTGCGAAAGTGGAACAGTATACTATGCAACAGGAGCCAAGGTTGGAAAACCAGCACCGAAATTTGAAATGGAGGCGCTAATGCCTGATGGAAGTTTTGGTAGTGTGTCACTAGCAGAAAATATCAAGGCAGGAAAATGGACTGTTTTATACTTCTATCCATTAGACTTCACATTTGTTTGCCCAACTGAAATAAAATCAATGAGTGACTGCGTTGAACGCTTCGATGCGCTAAATACATCAGTTATCTCAGTATCAACTGATAGTGTTTATTCACATCTTGCGTGGACAAATACGCCAGCACTTGGAAAAATCAAACATCCAATGGGAGCAGATACATCGCATGTAGTCTCAGATGACTATGGTGTGTTAAATGAAGATGATGGAACAGCAGTTCGCGGATTGTTCATTATTGATTCAGAAGGAAAATTGGTGCAGGCAACAGTAAATGATAACAATGTTGGACGTAATGTTGATGAAGTTATTCGTTTAGTAGAAGCCTTCCAAACAGGTGGACTTGCTCCATGTGGTTGGACACCCGGAAGAGAATTATTATAATTAGAGAAGTATAAGAAAAAGAATTTTGCATAAAAATTCTTTTTTTTTATAAATAATGAAAAAAAGATGCGGTGCACGAATAAAACATCGGCAATCAGATAGTGAAAAAACGAAAAAGGCTATTATTAGAGCCTTTTTTTTGTTATAATAAGGATATATGATTTTGGAGGTATGTAATGGAAAATAGGTTTATTCAGCAATTAGCTGCACATAAGATTGAGTTAAGCGCACGCCAAATTGAGCAGTTTGAACTTTATTTTGAGATGCTTGTGGAGTGGAATCAAAAGCTGAATTTAACAGCAATTACGCAAAAAGATGCAGTATATAAGAAGCATTTTTATGATTCACTCACACCGGCATTTACGTTTGATTTTAATAAAATAGAATCGCTATGTGATGTTGGTAGTGGGGCGGGATTCCCCTCTTTTGTACTGAAAATAGTTTATCCACACCTGGAAATCACAATTGTTGAAGCCTTGGAGAAAAGAATTAAATTTCTGGAAGCAGTAGTTGAGGCCCTAGAGCTTGATAATATTAAATTAGTACATGAGCGAGCAGAGCAATATGGCAGGCTCCATCGCCAAAAATTTGATGTGGTAACAGCACGAGCGGTGGCAAGATTGCCATTGCTAAGTGAGTTGTGCATCCCCTTAATTCGCAAAGGTGGCTACTTTATTGTCTTAAAAGGCGAACAAGGAGCAACAGAATTAGTCGAAGCAAAGAATGCCTTAGAAGTGTTAGGAATCACAAACATCAAAACAGAGGAACTCTTCTTAGAGGCAACGGAAGACAAACGAACACTATTTTTTATGAAAAAAGGCTTGGATACACCAATTAAATATCCGAGAAATTTTGGTCAAATTAAACAAAAGCCATTATAGAATATTAACGATAAAGAAGGAGGATTTTTCATGGAAGAATTAAGTATAAATAATCAAGTAGAAAGCAAACTAAATAGGGTGACTGAGGTTCATGTGAGTCAAATACTTGCCAACAGATACCAGCCAAGAACAATTTTTGAAGAAATAGAATTACAGGAATTAGCTAATTCAATTAAGCAACATGGTATTTTACAACCAATTATTTTAAGACAAGTAACAAGTGATATGTATGAAATTGTTGCAGGGGAGCGTCGCTTTCGAGCGTCCAAACTTGCAGGGCTGGATACTGTTTCGGCAATTATTAAAGAAATATCATCATCAGATGCGGCAATTTTAGCGCTAATTGAAAATGTTCAGCGTGAAGATTTAAGCTCAATTGAGGAGGCAAGATCTTATGAACAGCTGATGGAACTTTTTTCAAAAACACAGAATGAAATTGCTGAGATGGTGGGTAAGTCACAATCATCAGTTGCTAATAAGTTACGCTTATTACAGCTTTCTGAAGAGGTGAAGCAGGCAATCGAGCGTAAACTAATTGGTGAACGGCATGGTCGAGCGTTGCTTAAGTTAAAAGAGCACGCACAACAAAATAAAGTGTTAGAAATAACATTGCAAAAGGCATTAACAGTTGCCGACTTAGAGAGTTACATCGATAAACTTCTTCGGGATGCCGAAGTGGGAGCATCAACAACAGTCTTTTTTAATATTGCTAAGGATACTAAACTTGCCGTTAATACAGTAAATAAAGCAATTAAAACAATTCGGGAATTTGGTATGGAGTTATCAGTGGAGCAAACAGAAAGTGAGATAGATTATACTATTCAAATCGTAATTCCTAAAAATATGGTTGAAGTAGCTCCAAAAGCTGCATCAGCTGTTTTAGATACAAGTGATTACAACAGCGATTCGCTAAAAACATTGTTAGCAGATAAAATCAAGGCTGAACCAAAAGCTGCTGTTGAGCCACAAATTATGCAACAAAACATAGCGCCACTAGCTAAAACCGAAGACTCAAAAACGAAACCACTAGTGCTAGATTTTGATTTAACATCAGAAATAGAATATAAATTACCAGAAACTTCATCGTTTCCAAGTTTAAAAACAGAAGATTTTGAATAATTAGAAAGAGGGGAAGGCATTGAAGAAGATTGCAATATCAAATCAAAAAGGTGGAGTTGGTAAAACAACGACAACAATTAATTTAGCAGCAAGTCTGGGACTGCTCAACAGAAGAGTGCTCATGATTGATATGGATCCCCAAGGAAATACAACGACGGGTCTTGGCATCGACAAAGGAACGCTTAATAAATGTGTATATGATGTGCTATTAGGCCGCCAAAAGCTAAAAGACGTCATCTGTCAAACAGAGTTTAAGAATATCTCCCTTGTTCCAGCAAAGATACATTTATCAGGAATAGACATCGAGATTTCTCAGATTCCAGGCCGGGAATTGATCATTAAAAAGGCGATTGAAGAAATTGAAGATCAATATGATTACATTATTTTTGATTGCCCGCCCTCATTAGGACTTTTGACGTTAAATGCCCTAGCTGCTGCTAAAACAGTTATGGTGCCAATTCAAACAGAGTATTATGCCCTTGAAGGTGTCAGTCAGTTACTAAATACAATTAGACTTGCTCAACGTCACCTAAATCGTAATTTAAAAATCGAAGGAATTATTCTAACAATGACAGTTAATACAAATTTAAGTCGGGAAGTAGAAGAAGAAGTCCGAAATTTATTTAAAGAGAAAGTCTATAAAACAACAATTGCAAGAGGTGTAAGGTTAAGTGAGGCACCAAGTCATGGACTTCCAATTGCCTACTACGACCCCCGGTCAAAAGGGGCGGAAGAATATTTGAATCTTGCAAAGGAAGTGATTGCTAGTGAGTAAAGAGACAAAACGACTAGGAAAAGGAATAGAGGCATTGTTTACCGCAAATACGGACTTGAATTTGCGCGATATTGCTGACACATTAGAGCAAATAGAAGGGTACCAGATTAAGGGAATTATGATGGATAGTCTAAGAGCAAATCCTTATCAACCAAGAAAAACATTTGATGAAATAGCTTTAAATGAGTTAGCAGATTCAATTAGAGAACATGGTATTATTCAACCAATCGTGGTGCGAAAAAGTTTGTTTGGCTATGATATCCTTGCAGGAGAGCGCCGCTTTCGAGCCGCAAAACTTGCAGGACTTACAGAGATTCCCGCAGTGATTAAAGCGTTTACTGATGAGGCGATGATGGAACTTGCTATTTTGGAGAATATTCAACGTGAGGACTTAAACATAATAGAAGAAGCACGCGGATATGAAACATTAATTCAGCAGTTAGATTGGACACAACAAGTCTTAGCGCAGCGAATGGGTAAAAGTCGCGTCCATGTTACAAACGTGCTTAGATTACTTAAATTACCGCCAGAAATTCAAACAATGTTAGAAACAAAAGAGCTTTCAATGGGACATGCAAAAGTCCTTCTGGGGCTAGAAGAAAATTTGATGTTTGAAATTGCACAGCAATCGGTCTCCCAAAAGCTTTCTGTTAGGCAGACTGAGAAAATTGTGCAGCAGTTTAAAAATAGAGCAGGAACATCACTTCCTCAAACACCTGAAAATCGAGAACAAAAACCAAAAAAAGATATTGAATTAAGCTTCGTTGAAGGACAATTAATTCAATATCTATCAACAAAAGTGGATATAACAAATAAGAAAATCATTATCGATTATGCTGGAGATACGGAATTGAATCGTATTTTAGGGATAATTGGTATGTTAAATGAGTAGGCGAAAAAGATGTTTCAAAGAGGAATAGTATTAGACATAATGAAGACAGGGATAATGGTAATTGTTGTATTTTTAGCTTGCTGGTTAATTACATCAGTCGTTAAGAAAGCTTTACTTAAAGCCTTTAAAATTGGAACAATCACTGGTCAAATTGAAAGTCAAGAGCAGAAAACAAAAGTGACAATTGTTAAACTAGTTGTGAGCATGATTCAATATCTTATTTGGTTTTTTGTCATCTCGCTGTTGTTTGCTAATTTAGGAACACAGTTTATTACACTGGCCACGGGATTTGGTGTAACAGTTGGGTTTTTAATTAGGGATTTCATCATTGATATAATCACAGGATTTTTGGTGCTAGGAGAGCGCCAGTTTCAAGTAGGCGATGTCATAAAAATTGGTGAACAAAAGGGAACAGTCATTGAAATTGGTATGAGAACAACATCAATTTTACTAGAAGATGATGCGAAATATATCTGTGCTAATCGACTACTAACCGGGATTATAATTTACCCACATGCAATTGAAAATAAAGAAAATGGTGACATGTAGTGAATAAGCAATACGAAATTGGAACAATCGTACAAATGACCAAGAAGCACCCATGTGGTAGTTTTAATTGGATAGTTGTGCGTGTAGGAATGGATATTAAAATCAAGTGTGAAGGCTGTAGTAGAATAGTAATGCTACCCAAACCACAGTTTGAAAAAAGAGTAAAAGCAGTGTTAAAATAGTAAAAAAGTGATAGAAGAAAAAATAAAGGTGGAACATGAAATGATTGGAGAAAATATAATTGGACAAGCAATTTTTATTCTGAGTGTGGTAATACTAATTATCCTATGGATAATTTTAGTAACCTTGTATATAAATAGAAGAAAGAAAAACAAAAGGAACGAGGAAAAAGCAACAGAAGTAAGAGTCGAGACGCCAAAAGGGCTTAAGACGGAAGCAAAAAAGGGGGAGCTATTAAATGTTGCTACACTGGGATCACTTTTTTCTGATCAAAAACTTGCAGCATCAATTGCAATGACGCTAAAAGTGCCTGTCAATCAGTCAATAGAAGAAGCGGATTTATTAACAATAAAAGAACTAAATGCTGAATATTCAGGAATCAAAAATTTGGAGGGAATTGGAAAATTACGAAACCTTGAAAAACTGAATGTCAATAATAATGACATTCAGTTGCTCCCCCTGGAAATGAATCAATTAGCAAAACTTGAGAAAATTCAGGTTGCCTATAATCAACTTGGCGAATTTATTCCACCACTAAAGGATAATAAGGTCCTGAAGTCAATTGATGTTTCAGGAAATAAGCTAACTAATTTACCACCAGATGTCTTTGCATTACCACAGTTACAAGAATTTGTTGCTATTAATTCTGGTATTGCTACAATTCCTACAGAAATTGGAACCGCAGCAAATTTAGAAACACTAAATCTGAGTCATAATGAGCTAGGCGCATTGCCAATGGAATTAGCATCACTTGAAAAACTTAAGCGTTGCAATTTTTCTTACAATAATATAACGGAAGTTCCTGAAGAAATTTCTAATTTATCAACACTTGAAGAATTTGATGTTTCAAGAAATGGTGCAATTGACATCCCGCAAAAAGTTATAGAACAATTAAAAACACAAAGTATATTATTGCCAACCCAAGGAGAAGACCTAAATACTGAAATAGATGGAGGAACGAACATGGCTAAATTAGTGAATACATATATTGATTTAACAAGTAGTAATGAAAATTTATTAGAAGATTTAAAAGAACTAGAAGGACAAGGAAAAGGAGAAACAGCTTTTATTGATGATGGAAACGTGGAATTAGGAGTAAAAAGTGCTCTTGCAGAAGCAGAAGGAACAGTAAGCTATCATGGAGGCAGAACAGATAAAAAAATGGGTCATAACAAGAAAAAGCGCCTTATTTTCTCAATTGGGTCTGCAGTAGGTGTAGCGATGGTTGCAACAGCATCGGTTGCTTATGTACTATTAGCAAATAAAAAGAAGTAAGGAGGCAAAGTTGGTGCCAGTAATAAACATTCAAATGCTTGAAGGAAGAACACGCGAGCAAAAAAGAAATTTAGTCACAGAAATAACAGCTGTGGTAGCTAAAACAGTAGGAGCAAGTCCTGAAAATATTACCGTTGTAATTGAAGAGATGAAGACTGAAAATTTTGCAACAGGTGGCGTATTAAAATGCGATCAATAAAGGGAGTAGAACATAATTAATCAAGAGCTTAAATAGGCGAAGCGATTTTTCTTTGGAACTATGGCATAAAAGCTAAAAAGTCGGGGTTTGTTTTTAACTAAAGTAGCAAAAAAGTAAGAATTATGTTATAATGGCTAAAGCATAGTTGCAAAAATTAATTATTTAATGCGAAAGCAAGAAAAAGGGTGCGAAATGTCAGGAAAAGTATTATTAATTTGTACGGATTGTTTAAGTAGAAATTATAGTGTAATCAAAAATAAAGAACTCCAGCAAAAACGATTAGAAATAAAGAAGTATTGCAAGAGATGTAACAAACACACATTGCATAAAGAAAGTAGGTAACAAGAATGAAAACAATGGCAAAAAAAGTAGGAAATGTTTTTAAAAGCTTTGCGGATGAAATCGCACAAGTAAAATGGTTAGAGGGGCGTCAATTGATGATTGATACTGGATATGTCTTAGCATTTTCGGGTCTTTTATTAATTTATTTTACGGTAATTGACAGTGCTTTATCTGAGTTAGTTAAACGGATCGTTTCTAGTTAATTATATGAATTATTATTTAGAAAATGAAATGAGGTAATGCAGATGGCAGATTATTATGATGAGAAAAATTGGTATGTGGTCCATACGTACTCAGGCTACGAGAATAAAGTTAAAATGAATCTTGAAAAGCGAATCTTAACAATGGGAATGGAAGATAAAATTTTTCGTGTTGTTGTACCTACAGAACAAGAAGTAGAAGTAAAAGATGGCAAGAAAAAAGAGCGTGAGCGTCGTAAGTTCCCGGGTTATGTACTGGTAGAAATGATTATGACCGATGATTCATGGTATGTAATTAGAAACACACCAGGTGTTTCGGGATTTGTTGGTTCATATGGAAAGGGTTCAAAACCAATTCCCTTACCAAGACATGAAATTGACCCCGTAATTGAACAATTAGATAAGCCTGATGATGTGTTTGTCATTCTAGATTATGAAGTGGGAGACACAGTAACAATTATTGAGGGCTCACTACATGGACATTCTGGACGGGTCTTAAATATTGACTTTGATCATGACAAAGTAAGTGTTGAAATTTCAATGCTGGGAACACAGATTGTTGATTTTAAAATGGCTGAAGTGCAACGAGTATAAAAGCAAGGAAACTTAATAAATAGCAGTGTGCTAATTATTAAGTTCCCTTTTTATTTTTCTGATACTAAGTTACTATCGAAGGGATTGTTAGAAATCAGTTAGATCAGTAGCTACTGTTTTTATTTTAATCGACTTTAGATATTTAAAAAAGGGGACAACTAGTGTATAATAGAGGAGAAGCCAAAAATAAAAAAGTGAAGGACAAGGTGATTTTTATGAGAAAACCAATTATTGCAGGAAACTGGAAAATGTTTAAAAATAGCACGGAAGTAACAGCATTTATAGAAGCTGCAAAAGCAAATGTAACAGAGATTACGGTTGCGGAGAGTATAATTTGTGTACCGGCAATTTACTTATCATTAGCGAAGGAATTGACAGCAGGAACTAATCTGGCAGTGGCGGCGCAAAACATGCATTTTGAGCAATCGGGTGCATTTACAGGTGAAATCAGCGCCGAGATGATTGCTGATTTGAATATTCCATATGTTGTTTTAGGACATAGCGAACGCCGTGCAATGTTTAATGAGACGGATGAAACAGTAAATAAGAAAGCTCATGCAGCATTTAAGCACAACATCGTACCAATTATTTGTGTGGGTGAAAGTTTAGAAGAGCGTGAAACAAATGTGACCAATCAAATTGTTGGGGCACAGACATTACGTGCACTTGCTGGTCTTAGTTCAGAGCAAATTATGAAAACAGTTGTTGCATATGAGCCTATTTGGGCTATAGGGACAGGGAAAACGGCAACAAGCGATCAGGCACAGGAAACAATAAAAGGCATCAGAGAAACGATTTCTAATGAATTTGGGGCATCAGTAGCCGACGCTGTACGAATTCAATATGGTGGCTCAGTAAAACCAGACAATGTAGCTGATCTACTTGGAAAAGCAGACATAGATGGTGCATTAGTTGGTGGCGCATCGCTTGAAGCTGAAAGCTTCTTGGGCCTATTTAACTTCTAGTAAGGATAAAAACAAAGCAAATAATAACTAAAAAAGTGTACTCACTGATAAATCGTGAGTACACTTTTTCTTTTTCATTATAAAACTTTATCAATGATGCCATATTTGAGGGCATCACTGGCTGAAAGCCAATTATCACGCTCAGTGTCAGCAGCTATGGTGGCAAGCTTTTGCCCTGTTAATTCAGCTAATAGAGTGTTCATTTTTGTTTTGATATACTCTAGTCGCTTAGCAGCAATTAGTACATCGGTTGTTTGTCCCGACGCACCACCAAGTGGTTGGTGAATCATTACTTCGGCATTTGGAAGCGCTATGCGCTTTCCTTTTGCTCCACCTGCTAGTAAAAAGGATGCCATGCTTGCTGCAAGTCCAATACAAATTGTACTCACATCAGGTGCAATATGCTGGATGGTATCATAAATTGCCATTCCTGCACTAATTGATCCACCTGGAGAATTGATATAAATATGAATATCCTTTTTAGGATCATCAGAAGCTAAGAAAAGTAGCTGTGCTACAATTGCATTAGCCATTGCATCAGTTACTTCACCCGTAAGCATGATAATTCTATCTTTAAGTAGTCTTGAATAAATATCATAAGAACGTTCGCCACCGTTTACTTGTTCTATAA
This sequence comes from Culicoidibacterales bacterium, assembly GCA_051652245.1. Taxonomy (GTDB): domain Bacteria; phylum Bacillota_I; class Bacilli_A; order Culicoidibacterales; family Culicoidibacteraceae; genus BHER01. The sequence continues at coordinate 26,579 of JBOFTV010000041.1, forward strand.
CATATGGTATAATTGTCATTTTCTCACCTCTATTGAATATTTTGTATATAGCACATTATACCAATATTTAAAGTAAATGTCTTTGGAAAATGCTTTTTTTAGGAATGTTGCATCATTTAAGTAAGATACTTTTCCTGTTATATTGTAAAGTAAGAGCTGGACAATAATCATCCGGTCCACTGTTTCAAAGGATTTTGCAAGCGTTAATGCCTCATAGAGCAAGACAATTGATTCATCAGTTCCTTTTAATTTGAGTGCCATAATGGAAATGGTTAGGATCGTGTCGATAATTAGGTGGGGGGATATTTCAATTGTTTGGTGTGTATATATCTGTGCTTTGATTCTTTGAGCACAGTAATAGGCCGTTTCATACTCTAGATAAATTAAACCAAAAATAAGCTTAGAGATATCTTTGTGGAAAAATTCATCTTGATTGAGCATCATCATGATTTGTGAATTGTTTGAAGGCGAGAGTGTGATGTTAGAAAATTGAATGGAAAAGCAGTAATTAAACCAGTTCAAGATATCATAGGTATGTTCTGGTAGCTTCCCTTGCTTTATATCAAATAATGTTTGTAGCATGGGGGCATCAAGTTTTCGAAGAGCATTTTCAACTGAATTGTTGTAGGTCATTTGCGAACTAGGATGCTTTTGTGTTAATAAGAAATCAAATTCAGAAAAACTAATTTGCATGCGGATAAGGAGCTGATGGAGTTTGGTAAATGTTGGGATTGAAATATCAGATTCAATCCGTGAAAGCATGCTTTGTGACATAATGCCCTCACATAAAAATTCTTGCGGTAGGTTTTTAGCAAGTCTAATCCTTTGCAGTAAAGCACCAATTGATTGCTGCTTCTTTTTATTCATCAAAATCCATCACCTCCTTTAATTTCTTAATTATGCCATAGAATAAAGGTGGAAGTGCTCAAATATGAATATATGCATAAGCAATTGAAGAAGTTACCCAAAAGACAGGAAAAGTTATATTGTGAAAACGGCTGTCCTGATAATTTGATGGAATTTCATTGCGAATAGTCGTTAAAAGTAGTATAATTTTATGTAGATATGCAAAAAGCATATACGAAATATTTAGGAGGAATTTACTATGGCAGTAAAAGTAGCAATTAATGGATTTGGGCGTATTGGACGTTTAGCATTACGCTATATGTTTGGAAACCCAGAATTTGATATCGTAGCAATCAATGATTTAACTGATGCACCAACACTTGCACATTTGTTAAAATATGATTCAGCACAAGGACGTTTTGATAAAGCAGTTGAAGCAACTGAGGGTGGAATTAAAATTGAAGGAAAAGAAATCAAAATTTATGCAGAGAAAAACCCAGCAGATTTACCATGGGGAACACTTGGTGTAGATGTTGTACTTGAGTGTACAGGATTTTTTACAGATAAAGAGAAAGCAGAATTACATATCCAAGCAGGAGCTAAGAAAGTTGTTATTTCAGCACCAGCAACGGGAGATGTTAAAACTGTTGTTTATAATGTAAATCACGATATTTTAGATGGAACTGAAACAGTGATTTCAGGTGCATCATGTACAACTAACTGTTTAGCACCAATGGCTAAAGTATTAAATGATGAGTTTGGTATTGTTTCAGGATTTATGACAACAATTCACGCTTATACAAATGATCAGAATACATTGGATGCTCCTCATGCAAAAGGTGACTTACGTCGTGGACGTGCAGCAGCAGCTAATATTGTGCCAAATACAACAGGTGCAGCAAAAGCAATCGGTTTAGTCATTCCTGAATTAAAAGGGAAATTAGACGGAGCCGCTCAACGTGTACCAGTCGTAACGGGGTCACTTACTGAATTAGTTGTAGTCGTTTCGAAAGAAACAACTGTTGATGCTGTAAATACAGCAATGAAAAATGCAGCTAATGAGTCTTACGGATATAATGTCGATGAAATCGTTTCAACTGATATTATCGGATCAAGCTTTGGATCATTATTTGATGCAACGCAAACAAAAGTAATGACATTAGATGGTAAAACACTAGTTAAAACAGTTAGCTGGTATGATAATGAAGCATCATACACTAATCAATTAATCCGTACACTTAAACATTTCGCAGAATTAATTTAATTTTGATAAAAGGTGCTAAGTATTGTAATACTTAGCACCTTTTTATTGTCTACACATGGAGATAAAAATTTACGGGGATGATGAGATGTGATATAATTAATAGATAGATAGAATACAAGGAAACGAGGAAGAAATTCAATGAAACTAATGCTGCGCTATGTCAAAAAATATCGAATCGCACTCCTATTTAATTTCATCTCGGTGTTTGCTTTTGTCATTATTGAACTAGGATTGCCAACAATTTTAGCACGAATAATTGATGAAGGAATTGGAATGGATGATTTTGAGGTTGTTAAATACTATGGACTAATAATGCTAGGGGTAATTATTCTTGGTCTTTTTGGCGTGTTAACACTTGCCTATTTTGGTGCGCGCATTTCGACAAATGTTGTGCGTGATATTCGTGATGATGTATTTGCTAAAACGCGAATATTTTCAACAAGTGAAGTAAACCAAATTGGTGTGGCATCGTTGATGACAAGAACAGGAAATGATCCATTTCAGGTTATGCTTTTTCTCCAATTAACATTACGCGTGGGGATGATAACACCAGTTATGTTTATTGCTAGTATCATTATGTCTATTAAAACAAGTCCATCGCTATCATTAACACTCGCAGTAGCATTTCCACTGCTAATTTTAGCTGTTATTTGGATGGCCATCATATCGGCACCAATTTCACGAGCACAGCAGAAAAATCTTGACGGTATCAACAGGACGATGAGAGAGAGTTTAACCGGGATACGTGTATTAAGAGCCTTTGTCAAAGAAAAATTTCAGCAACGGCGATTTGAAGACATTAATTCAGCATATGCAAATAGCTCAAAACGCCTCTTTTATTTAATGTCCCTTGCGGCTCCGGCGTTTGGTCTATTATTTTCAAGTGTGATTGTAGCAATCGTTTGGTATGGTGCAACGGCTGTTTCCCGTGGAGAACTCCGTGTGGGACAGTTGACGGCCTTTGTTGACTATATTTTCCATGCACTGTTTTCATTTATGATGTTTACAACGCTTTTTGCTATGTACCCAAAGGCATCTGTTTCAGCAGCGCGAATTGAAGAGGTCCTAGCAATAACACCGAGTATAGAGTCTAGCCCGAAAACAGTTCCACCTACAGGAAAAAAAGGGCATATCACTTTTAAAAATGTTACGTTTGTTTATTCTGATGGTAGTGAAGAACCCACACTAAGAGATATAAGTTTTACAGCTAAACCAGGTCAAGTGGTTGCTTTTATTGGAAGTACCGGCAGCGGAAAATCAACATTAATTCAACTGATTCCCCGCTTTTATGATATTAGTGAAGGCGAAATCTTAATTGATGATATTGCGATAAAATCATATGATTTAGCAACACTGCGGGCTAAAATCGGCTTTATTCCCCAAAAGGCGCTCTTATTTACGGGGACAATTAGTGAAAACCTACGCTTTGGTGATATTAATGCGACCAAAGAGGACTTAGCCACAGCCGCCAAAATTGCACAGGCAGGTGAATTTATTGAACAATTACCTGATCAATATGAGTCATTTATTGCAGAAGGTGGTAATAATCTTTCAGGTGGCCAAAAACAGCGCTTAGCAATTGCGCGAGCCCTCGTTAGAAAACCAGAAATATACATTTTTGATGATTCATTTTCGGCTTTAGATTATCGAACAGATGCTAAATTAAGAGCAGCTCTGGTAGACTATACTAAAGAGTCAACGGTCCTAATTGTTGCACAGAGGATTGGGACAATTATGAATGCTGATAAAATAATTGTGCTCGATGAAGGTCGAATTGTTGCACAGGGGACACATAAAGAACTACTTAAAAGTAGTGAGATATACTATGATATTGCTCAATCGCAGTTGTCGAAGGAGGAGTTAGCATGAGTCAACAATTACAAGTGATTAAGCGCCTTTTTACCTTTATTGAAAAGTATCGCTTTCGCTTTATTCTGGCAATTCTATTTGTCCTAGCAGGAACAATTTTAAATGCCGTTATGCCCCTAATGCTTGGACGCGCAATTACAGAAATTCAACAGAACATCAAAATTGCGGCAGACGGTTCAATTAGCTCAACAATTAATTTTGAGTATATTTTTCAACTCTGTTTGCTGGTCCTGTCCATTGTGTTAATTGGTCAATTTGCCATTTATACATCTAGTATGTTGATGACTGCCGTTATTCAAAATACAATGAGAGATATTCGCTCGACAGTTGTTCAAAAATTAAATCGTTTACCCGTAGTCTACTTTGATTATCACCAGCAAGGCGATATCTTGGCACGAATTACAAATGATATTGATGCCATTGGAAACGCCTTGCAGCAGAGCTTTTTAACAATTATTACAGCGGTTACTGGAATTATTGCAGCGATTGTCTTGTTAGCGATCATTTCAGTACCCATTATGCTAGTAGCAGCTCTTATTATTCCAGGTAGCCTCTTGATTTCAAAAATATTGATGGGGAAATCACAGGTCTATTTTGATGGGTTACAAGATTCCTTAGGAAAACTCAATGGCTTTATTCAAGAAGACTATAGCGGCTTTAATATTATCAAGTTGTATGGTCGCGAAGATATCTCGCAACAAGAATTTGAAGCAATTAACCATAAATTGACAGATGTAGCTTTCAAAGGTAGCGTCTTATCGGCGTTTATTATGCCACTTTCAGGGTTTATTACTAATTTTGTTTACTTAAGTATCGCTGTTATTGGTGGTTATTTGACAATTATTGGAAGTATGACAGTCGGAAATTTAATTGCAGCATGTCAATATGTCTGGCAGATTAATAATCCGGTATCACAAATCACGCAGCTAGCAGCGGTTGGTCAAAGCTCATTTGCTGCAATGAAGCGTGTGATTGAAATTTTAGATGAACCTGAGCAGGTAAAAGAAGTTGAAAAGGTTGAACTATCGGCAATTACCAAAGGGCATGTTGTTTTTGATAACGTCTCATTTAGCTATGCAGAGGATAGAGAACTAATTAATAATTTAAGCTTTGAGGCTAAAAGTGGTCAAACGGTGGCCATCGTTGGACCAACTGGTGCAGGGAAAACAACAATTATTAATTTACTTCTGCGATTTTATGAAATTAATGGTGGTGCAATCAAAATTGATGGTGTTTCAATTGCCGATATGACACGGGAGCAGCTTCGCTCGCTGTTTGGTATGGTATTACAAGATGCTTGGTTATATCAAACAACAATTTCTGACAATATTCGATTAGGAAAACTAGGTGCTGAAGAATATGAAGTTGTTGATAGTGCTAAAGCAGCTAATGTTCATCACTTTATTAAAACGTTGTCCAGCGGATATGATACTTATTTAAATGAGGAAACATCAAATGTTTCAGAAGGACAAAAGCAACTATTAACAATTGCGCGCGCGATTATTTCTAATCCTAAAATTTTAATTTTAGACGAGGCAACAAGCTCAGTTGATACAAGACTAGAAGTGCTTATCCAAAAAGCAATGAAGAAGCTAATGGCGGGACGGACAAGTTTTGTTATCGCTCACAGACTTTCAACAATTAAAGAAGCCGATTTAATTTTAGTTCTAAAAGAAGGAAGTATTATTGAAAAAGGGACACATCAAGAACTATTAACACAAAAAGGCTTTTATGAGCAATTATATAATAGTCAATTTACAGAAGAAGTCTAAATAAGAGTGGAGCGATAAGCGCGCCACTCTTTTATAGTGTGACGGGCATGTCAATTAACTTAGTGATGAAAAACTACCAACCACTAGCCGAAAACAAAGTCCGATAGTTACATAAAAGGTGTATATGTAAATGTGGCGAGTAGATGAGAGGAAAGTTAATTGACTTACCCCGTGAGGTCTCTAGAATTATCCAACAAGCAATGAATCAAGTATTGATGAATATCTATGATGTAAAATTTCATGACAACTCATTTGGATTTAGACCAAATAGAAGTGATCAACAAGCAGTACCCTTATTCCAATTACGAAAAAATAGCTGAGAATAAGAGCGGATTTACTGTAAAAAGGGAGTCAGCTTTTTTTTAAAAAAAGTATAACGGTGTAATTGTAAAGTTTGAGGAGGAAAGTATAGTATAATTAAGAAGAGCAATTTTTATATGTAAAAAAGGGGGAAGTAATTTGAAAAGTAATAAGATGATTACACAGTTGATAGTCATTACGATAGGGTCTATTATTTTTAAGGCAGTAATGGATTTTCCAGGTTTTATTGGTGGTGTAGGGAATATGATTCAATTTTTCCAGCCATTTTTCGTGGCATTTGGGATAGCTTATATTCTTTATCCATTTGTTAGGCTGCTCCAAAAACATGTTTTTGGTCGGATAAGTAAATTAGCAAAGGTAAGCTATGGATTGAGTATTTTAGTGGCGTATATTTCGCTAATTATTGTGATGATGGGACTAGTTAATTTTATTATTCCCGAAATTGGTCGCTTGATTGGCACGTTTGCTAATATTGATTATGCTGCCTTAGGCAAGATGGTGCAGGATGGATTGGCATTTGTGCAAAGTACGTTTGGCTTGTTTAAGGCGCTAGATGTGACAAATTTAACGAAGATAATGGGCGAATTGGTACTTGCTATTGTTAATTCAATCAACTTTGGCTCAATATTTTCAAATGTTATTAATCTGACATCAACCGTATTTACACTGTTTGTTTCATTTATTTTAAGTATTTATATGTTAATGGAGCGGTCAAATATTTTAACAACGGTACGAGCGTTTTTTAGTTTATTTATTGAACCAAAGAAATTAGATCAACTGGTTCTTTATTTGACTAAAAGTAATAAAATTTTCATCCTATTTCTATCAGGGCAGGCTCTGGATTCTTTGGTGATTGGAATAATTGCAACAATTGGCTTTTATTTTTTAGAGGTGCCACTGTTTTTGGGCATGGGATTAGTTGTTATGGTGTTTAATATGATTCCGATGATTGGTCCAGTTGTTGGAGCTGTGCCTGCAATAATTTTAACGCTCATGGATACGGGAAATTTTACAAGTGCACTTTGGGTTGGTCTGTTTATGCTCTGCTTACAGCAGTTAGATGGAAATGTCATCGGGCCTAAAATAGTTGGAAGTTCAGTAGGTGTCTCGGTATTTTGGATTATTACAGCGATTACAATAATGGGAACATTATTTGGGTTTATAGGATTATTATTTGCTGTACCAGTAGCTGGAGTCATAAAACTATTATTTACTGATTATTACAGATATCGCAATGAATCATTGCAAAAAATGGACAAGTGATACATTATAATGATGTGATGAATAAGAAAAAGGAGTGGGGCAGTTCGGTTTATAGCACATAGTTAGGTAAAAACACCCGACCCAATAAAGTTGAACCAACAGTTGGTACTTAGTCTTGGAGCCGAAGCGGTGACGTAAGGCTTAAGCGTAGACAAAGAAGTACACAAACCGAAATGTGAAATCGTGAAGTAATAGAGCCCGCTAGGTTAAAACATGGAGGCCGATACGAAAGAACGGGTCGCAATATTCAACTTAGAGTTGGATGGTATTTGAACGAATATGGAAAGGCTATGAAATCCCAAGATCAAAAATCTATGTGAACATCTGGACGTGAGGATAAGATATGAAGAGCGGTATGCGGGAAAATCGCATGTACGGTTCTGTGAGGGGCTAACAGACTTGCTCTCACGAAATAAAAAAATAAAAGAGAGAGAGGAAGTCGAGTTAGTCTACTTGACGAAGATTAATGGGGAAAAAAGTAATCGTAATTGGAGCTGGTGTTGCGGGACTAGCAAGTGCAATTAGACTTCAAAATAAAGGGTTTGAAGTTGAAATTATTGAGAAACAGGAAACTGTAGGTGGAAAAATGAACCAAATTAGTGGTAAGGGGTTTACCTTTGATGTTGGTCCAACAATTGTCATGATGCCTGATGTTTATCGTGAGATTTTTGAAGTAGCTGGGCGTGACGCGGATGATTATATTCCGATGGAAAAATTAGATCCGATGTATACGTTGGCTTTTTCAGAGGATGATATTGTAAGTGTCTCTACCGATTTAGTTGATTTGACAAAATTTTTAGAGCAAACAAATCATCAAGCAGCAGCGGGATTCATGGCCTATTTAGCAGATATCTATAAGCGATATCTGATTGCTAAGGAACACTTTATTGAGCGACCTTTTAGAGGTCCAGGAGATTTTTATACACCAAATATGCTTTATCAAGCGATGCGTCTAAAAACATTCAATAGTGCGCATAATTCTATTGCTAAATTTGTTAGAGATGAACGAATTCAGAAAATGTTAAGTTTTCAGACACTTTACATTGGTATATCACCTTACAATGGCCCTTCAATTTATACAATCATTCCGATGATTGAAATGATTTATGGAGTTTGGTTTATTAAAGGCGGTATGTATGCAATGGCTCAAGGGATGGAAAGATTATTTCACGAGTTAGGTGGAAAAATAAGTTATAATACAGCTGTTACCGAAATTATTATTGAAGATGGTCAGGCGCGGGGCATTAAAACAGCAACTGAAGCTATCTTTTCCGACTATGTTATCTGTAACGCTGATTTTCCTTATGCTGTTAAAAATTTGGTGAAAGATCAGAAAAGTAAAGGAAAATACACAGATAAAAAAATTGAATCAATGAAATATTCCTGCTCGTGTTTTTTACTTTATTTAGGTATAAGTCGCAAATTAGAGATGCTCGATGTCCATAATATTGTATTTGCTAAAAATTTCGATGAGAATATTAATGATATTTTTGGTGGAGTGCTGCCAAAGGACCCATCAATTTATCTCTATGTAGCATCAAAAATGGATCAAAGTCTGGCACCAGAAGGTAAGGAGGCACTGTATGTCTTAGTTCCGGTATCAGATGTTATAACAGCAGACTATCAGTGGACCCAAGAATGTCAAAAACAATATCGTGATGAGATCATTAAAATTATTGAGAAGCGAACAGGGGTATCAGATTTTGAAAGCTTAATAGAGTTTGAGCATATTAATACGCCAAACTCATTTGAGGAGCAATATAATGCCCATCACGGGGCAACATTTGGTCTTGCACCAACATTGTTGCAGAGTAATTATTATCGCCCTCATAATAAGTCATCCAGTTGTGAAAATCTTTATTACACGGGGAGTAGTATTCACCCAGGAGCAGGTGTCCCAATTGTCCTAACATCGGGAAAATTAACAGCTGGAGAGCTGATTAAAGATGAGAAAGAAAAATAAGAAAAGCTACAGATTATATTTCAATCTGTAGCTTTTTTTTTGCTTCAATCGCATCGAGTTTAATTTTTAAGCGTTGGTAATCAACGGGAGATAAGATGTCATTCCAGGTAAATAAGAGACCTGAGTATTTTCTAGTGAGCCGAGGTGTTAACGTGTCAGTCATAATAATATCAAAATTTTGCCGTTTTGAGGTGGGCTCCACTGAGATGTTATAATTATCTGAAAGAGCGAGAAGCTGCTGACCAATGAGCTTCTCAAGGGATTCTCCCTTATAAGAAATGATTTTGATGTGAATTGCTGGTAAGTAGAGCTTTGGGGGGAATACACTACGAAGAATATCAAAATATCTTTGAAGGAGAAAGTCTTTATTTTTTTTGAAATTGAGTAGCAGTTGATCCTCTAGCAATAGTGACAATGTTGCAAAATAGCTATTAAATTTCTGCTCTAAGATTTGATATAATTTTTCTGCTTTCACATTTTTAATAGGCAGGCAGCTATAGTCTACTTGAAAGTGGAGCGCCTGAAAATGAATACTTACAAGGTTATTAATTAAGTAAAGTCGATTTTTAGGGGAAGTAAAATTAAAGTCGTCTTTTAATTGTTTGAGTAACGCGAATGTTAGTTGATAAGGAGGAAAGAACGCTTTTGTTGGTAGTAGCAAACTGGAATCATTGTATTTTAGTGTTGCTTCCGTTGAGAGTTTCGTTTTGAAAAGGGCAAGTGAAAAAATTGATTCACGCCGTTTTTCTTCTGCTGTCAATCCATAGCCATGATAAAGAACATCCAGTGCGGGTGCAATATCACTGAAGACGTTGGAGTTTTTAATATAAGGGATGAATTCAATAACATTGGATATAAGATTATTGCGGGAAATACGGTGAAGCATGAGGGCAACGACTAAAGCATAGCGCTCAAGCTCAATGCTGTTAAAATAATAACACGTTTCTTGATATAAAATATCAGTTATTGGTTTTATTTTGCTAAGTAATAGCTGTTTTTCTATGAAATAAGGAGGCCAGTTTATACCATCATAAGAATGCCAAAAAAAGTAAAAGAGAAATAATCTAATTTGTTTCTCTTCTCCTAACAAAGAAATTGTAGGCTTAGAGACAAAACTTAGATCAAAGGCCCCAAGAAGCTTTTTGATACTTGGATATTTTCGATGGAGCGATGAGTATGAAATATAGTGTTCGGCATTAAAAGTGAGGGTTGAAATCTGATTTAATAATAGGTTTTCTAAAAAAAGAAAAGGAATTGATTCTTTAATAAAAGTCGATTTAATATAATTAAAATTAAAGTCATCTGGAAAAATTAATGTGAAACTCCCTTTTTGTTCGATTAGTTTTATTTTTGTATGAAGATAGCTATTTTTAGTGAGGAAGCTTTTTAGAAAAATCAAGTCACTTTTCACTGTTGGATAAGAAGTATTAGTGACTTTGGCAATTTCATTAATTGTCCATGTGGAGCATTGTCCCCAGAATAAAGAGATTATCTTGAGCTGCCTTGTACAGCGTTTATCGAGAAGAGCGTCCATATAATCATAACCTTTCTACATAATTATTAATTATAGTATACTATATAACTTGTTTTATATCTATCATAGTTAATTTTTTTATGCTGAAGATTTTGTAATTGGTAGTTACAGACATAAAAGCCTTAACGCAGTAGTAGCATGATAAAATGTAAAAAAGGAATGGAACAGTTTCATTTTTTTTATTTTTTATTAATCAAAAAAGTTTTAAGGAAGGAGGATGAATCACCTTTTTTTGTGATATCATCAGATTATAGTGAAGTGAATTATTTATTTAATTGAAGAATTAAATGAGATGTCAATTAAAAAATGTCTGTTAAGATAATTGTGAAGTCTAAATTAGGTTGTTACTTTTATTATTGGGTAAAATGCTTTTTTTTTTAGTGTGAATAATGTTTTAATATAGTTCTTATCGTTCAAAAAAATGTTAACGAACAGTAAAAAAAATATTGTTTTTGTCCTATCGTATTTATAATAATATTATTAAATATTATTATTGCATATTATCCGAAAAAAACTTAATTAAAATAGTTATATAAAAATATCATGTTCAATTATATTGAAAAAACAAACCTGTGGTGGTATAATATTAACCGGTAACAGGAGTTGAAATACAAAAATGGTTGTATCAACGAAGAAAAGGAGAGAATTTTTTTTATGAAGAGAAAATGTTTTAAGATAATAAAAGCAATATTTATTTTTGCTATAACAATATCAAGTTTCAATTTAAATGTTGAAATAGTCGCTCAGGCAGATACAATAGGTGTGAAAAAAAGTGCCTTATTGAGTGGAAAATCGATTAGCATTGATTTAGCTACTGCACAGAAACTAACAGTAGAGGATATAATCGAGAAATCAGGGGTAAGCTACCAGGATAAAACAGTTAGAAGTGAAGAGCTAATTGTTAATGATAATCAGCTTAGAGACATTCAAGCGGCAGCAGATGGTGGCAAATTTCCTCTTGAATTGAGTGTGGGAGAAGAACTGATTAGTATTACTGTAAGTGTTGATAGCCTACCAGAAACACCAACCAATAAAGCAGCAACGGTAAGTATTAGTATTCCAGAGTATGATGAAAATCAGGGATGGAAGCCAGAAATGATATATGATGTTATAATTTTTGCAGACTTTGGTGAAAATGCTGTGCAAGAAGGAAAACAACTAGAAATTACGCTACCTGAGGGAATGAGATATGTGACAATACCTGCTAAAGAGCGTAATTCGGATTTATTGGTGAAAGTCGATGATGAGCTAAGCGCCATTATTAATGATATTGAAGTACCGGAAGAAAATGAGTACTACTTTACACGTAATGGTAAGCTGGTCTATAACTTTACTAGCCAAGCGCGCCAAGTCGAGCTAAAAGGCTTAAAGATAACGCCAGATGGAAAACTTTACTATGGGTCGAAAACATTTAATGCGGGTATTTCTGCCATCGTAAAAAATAACGAAAGAATACTAAGTGAAGCGGCAATAGAGATAAAAACGCGAGAAGAAGCGGGATATGCTTACTATGAACCTGAAAATCCAGTGATTGTTGCACAAGCGGGAGAACAAAATTCCGTTTATTCCGCTGCAGGATATCTACGAAGACAAGGAAGGTTAAAGACATTCCCTTTTTATATTAAACAAGTTGAGCTAAAAATCTCTTATCCAGTTGGCGCACAGGTGGATGGACTTAAAGATGAAGCAGAAATAAATGCTCTAATAGCAGGAGATGATCAAAAGCGGGGATTGGTTACAATTAAATCGGAAAATGTGGATACACTAGAATCAATTGGGCTTAGATTTGGTGTTGATAAACTTGCTGTTGGTCGGCATGAGTCTAGAGAAGGGCGATTCTATCAATTAGAAATGTATGATGGGAAGCGGATTAGTATTGAACAACCTGAAGCTAAAACAGCTGTTGAAATACTTAGTCCTACTGATCAAAGGATTAATAATAAGCTCGAAATATCATTTTCAGATTTTCCCTTTGACAATCTAACTGATGACTACATGATGAAAACAGCAACAGCATGGCTTAAAAATGGGCAAATTAATCAGAAAGACAGCCAGGTTGTTGAGTATCAGATTGATCCTAATTATGAAACAATTGCCTTAAGTATTCCAGCAAATCCGCAAAATCCAGTGGAAAAAATTGAGTATATAACAAATAAAGGGAGAAAAGGAAGCGCAACAGGAACTCAAATTTATAGCACGGTGTCATCTGAAACGATGACAGGGTATGAAATAAATAAAGAAAAATTAGGTTTAGAGGCAGATGAATATTTTACTTATGCAAAAGCTAGCATTGGTGATGTTGCTAAAGGATCATACAGTATCCGCGGAAATCAGAAAAACCAAAGCACAAATAATGCTCTTTTTATGCTAGGACGCCTAAAACCTGGTGCACGAGAAGCAACATTACAAATAAGTACATGGTCAGAAGAAGCGGGAAGTGGTGTAGTAGAAGAAGGCAGTCTTGAAACAAAAATAGCAAAAGTAGTTAGAGGACCACAAATGCCGTCAGTTTACAGCGCAGTAGCTCCAAGTCAAATAGTAGAAGCGGGAGGAAGACAAAAAATTCAAGCGACGCTAGGATCAAATCCGTTCTATTATACGGGAAATATTGGTATTGTTAACCCAACTATTTACCTAAGGATGCCTCAAGAAATGAATATCGACTTAACAAAAATTAGTGTGACACAGAAACAAAAATCGGTAATTAAAAAGATTATTGGTCCTTATAGAACAAGTAAAGGCGAAGCTGTAATTGCCATTGAAACAGATGCAAAAGTAGGTCGTTTCTTTAATGGAATGACACTAGAAAAGCTTGAAATTGAGTATGAGATATATGTTAGCGAGTATGCCAGCGGTAATTATGATTTTTCTGAACTCATTTTCTTTACGGCAACACGAGAACTACAACCAGCGTATGGCGCAGCCTTAGCGGTACAGGATAAATACGATGTCAATAATAATAAAGACACGAGTGAAATGCTTGGGACGATAAATATGGCAACATTAGCGGTTCAAGAGAATAGAGACTTATTAATTGATAGTTACATGCAAAACGTAGGGGAAAGTAAACTATCGACGTATGAAAGAGAAGAGCGGGAGAATAAAATATCCTTTACTAAAGATTTAAAAGCGAAATACACACTAAGTATTATTAATAATCGTGATGATGAGATAAACCTATTTGAGCTGTTTGTGCCAATACCTAAAGAGGGTCTTGATTTTGGTGATGAGTATCAGGATGAAGCATTCACATGGGATATGAAACTGGCATCACCAACGCCAAAGGTGATAGTCTTGACAAAGGACGGGGAAGATATTAGTCGAAAGCGGGCGCAAGACTATCAGATAACTTACAGTAAAGATGCAACCTCACAGGAAAATTATGAGTATGCAACTTATAACGAAGCTGGTGATGAGGATACGACAATGATTCGCCTTAAAAATAATAATGGAATTGCTCCGGGAGAGAAAGCTATTATTGAGTGGGAATATCAGGATGCAGAGAAAAATAATACATTAGCAAGATACGGTTTAATTAACGAGTTTAGACCACGATATACCTTTAGTGCAGCAAATAGAAACATGTCATACCAAGGAAAGAAAGTTGTGGCAATTTTCAAAGGCACAGAGATTAGTGGACTTTTATTTGAAGATAAAGTCATTGATGGAAAGTATAATGCAGTAGAAGATGGCGTCTTACAAGGACGAAAAATACAATTGTTATACCTAGCAGGTGATAATAGCTATGCTATGGTAGCAGAGACGATAACAGATGAAAATGGGCGCTATAAATTTGAGGGGGTATATCCGGGTGAGTATAGAGTAAGCTTTAATGAAGGAATAACAAAAGATGAAAGATTTACTAGGATTAACAAAGGTGATGCTGGGCGAATTGATTCAGATGCCAATTCTAGCGAAGCAGCTATGTGGTTAGCCGTAGTGGATCCAAGTCAAAGTGTGGAAAGTGTAACAGCGGGTATTATTAAATATAACCCAGATGAATTGACCATAACGATGAGTAACAATGATGAAGATATCGTAATGGGGCCAGATGATAAATACTTACTAACTGCCAGCATAGGCTCTAAAGAGCTGCTCTCTAGTATTCGGTGGTCTAGTAGTAATAGTGACGTTGTCGGAGTAACTCGTGGTAGTATAGATGCACTGCAGATTATCTTAACGTCTAGTATGACCGGAAATAGCGAGCAAACTGCAGTTGTTGGAGTAGAAGTAATAGACATATATGGTACAAAAAAGAGTAAAAGTGTCAATGTAATAGTTAAAAATAATGAGATAGTAGCTAAAGAAACGGGGACATTAAAATTAACTCTTGGAACACCGGCAGTAAGGCAAACACCAGCAGATACACCAGTTCCTGAAAACTGGGCGGAGATTTTTAACGTTAGTGCAACAAATAGTGCGGGTGAAGATATAACGGATAAAGTGAGCTATATTGTTGATAAAACCCTCACTTCGATGAAACAACGTGGTCTACACCGCATAAAAATGGTCGTTTCTGATGAAACAGGGGCGGAAGTATCAGCAGAAGCCCAATTACTTATTATAGGAGGCGAATCAGTAAATAATCAAATAATTGAAGCAACTTCATTTTTTATCAGGTTAAAAGATGTGAAAAAGGCCAACTATACGCAACTTTCTCGTGTGTTTGCCTATGATATAAGTAACAATCAAGAGTATATAAAAATAGATACTATCTTAGAAAATGATATTCGACCAACAAAAGTGGGGGTATATCTATTAACATTTAGGACACCAAAAGGTGCAAGCATAGTCGTGGAACTGTTGGTTATAGCTGATGATTTAGACACAAGTGATATCGAATTTATTACGGCTAATGATTTTGCAATCAAACAATCTGAAGTAAATAAAGATGATTATATCAAGCTTGCAAAAGCTAAAGCCTTTCAAATTAAAAATTACACAGAGGTCGCACCTATTGAAATTGGTATTGTAGCGGGAATAGAACCAGCAACAACGGGAAGATATGAAGTAACATTTGCAACAGAAAATGGTATCAAAAAAACAGTTGCAATGTTAGTTGTCCCAGATGATATTGGAGATAATTTGGTAACAAAAATCTATGCAAATGATTTTGTAATCAAACAATCAGATGTGCTTGATGCGGACTACATTGGTCGTGCGGATGCCTGGGCTTATAAAATTACAAACGCTAGTGAAGTAGAAGAAATACCGATTCTTGCTATTAATAGTCCAACAAGACCAACGGGAATAGGTGAGCATCATGTAATATTTGGAGCCGGAAAAATACCAAATAACTGGGTTGAAAAACAAGTGGAAATGATTGTTGTTCCTGATGATATAACTGACCCCGAAATCACGCTTCATGCCGAAAATTTTGTAATCAAACAAGCAGAAGTAGCAACCGCAAATTATTTGCAATTGGCAAATGTAAAAGCAATAAAAGTAATAAAAGGTCCAATAGCAGTACCAATTAGTGTCTCTCTAGTAGCTGATATAAGACCAACAGAACCAGGGATTTATGAGTTGACGTTTACGACGGAAAATCAAATAACAAAAACGATTGACATGATCGTTGTAGCGGATGAAGCAATATTAGAGGACTTGATAGTACTTGAGGCTAATAGTTTTGCAATTAGGGAATCAGAAGTGGCAAGTGCAGATTACAGAGTTTTGGCCAAGGTAAAAGCGTATGAAATTATAAGTCGAACAGAGATAGAACGCTTGGAAGTTAAAAGAGTAGATAACTTTATCGAGTTTGAAGAGGGTGAATACCCGATTACTTTTGAAGTGGAAAATGGTCCCCAAATAGAAGTATCGATGTTCGTAGTTCCCAATATTGTTACAGAGCAACCAGTAACAGTAATTGAAGCTGAGGGGTTTGCCATCAATCAATCAGCTGTTGAAACAGCTGATTATGAAGAACTGGCAAATGTATCAGGCTATACCTTTTTTGAAGGTCCAGAAGGTAGTGTGATAGTGACACCAATTACCGAATTCAAAGTAGATGGACCGCGACCAAGGCAAACAGGTAGGTATGAAATAAAAATTACAGCAGCAGATGGTACAAGCAAGACAGTGCCAATGTTAGTTATCGAAGACGATTTCCCCGAGGTTCCAACATCGGTAATTTATGCCAACGATTTTGCAATCCGGCAATCAGAGCTTTCAGAGGAAAACTATATAAAATTTGCTAACATCGCTGTTTATCTGATATCTATAGATGAAGATGGCTATTATTCCATAGAAGAAGAAACCAATTTTATTATCGATGATTCAGATGCTAAAGACTTGGGTGACTATGATTTAACCATAATAGCAGAAGATGAAACAATTAAAACAGTAACAATGCTTGTAGTATCCGATGAAATTGGCAACGAGCCAACAACAGTAGTTTATGCAAAAGGAATTTTTCTAAAGCTAAGTCAAGTACCAACAGCAGATTACCGTGAGCTTGCAGATCTTAGAGCCTATGAAGTTATAAACGGTCGCGAAATCAAAGAAGTCAAAAACATCGATATGGTTGCTCCAGAAGTAACAGGTGTGGGCGTATATCGTCTTATTTTTAGCGCTGGAAATGGTGCTGTAGAAGTTCCACTGATTGTTGTACCTGATGACCTTGGTATAGAGCCAATAACACTAATTTATGCCAATGATTTTGCAATCAAACAATCAGAAATAGGCACGGCAAATTACGCTGATTTAGCAGATGTTAGAATATTTGAAGTTGCAGTAAATTATGTAGGAGAAATTGTGGTCACAGAAAATAAAGACTTCACAGTAGATGCTCCAACACCAAGCAAGTTAGGCGTATACAAAGTCACATTCAAAGTTAAAAATGGTGTGGAAAAATCCGTGACAATGGTTGTCATACCAGATGAGCAAACGGATGAATCAACAACATTGATTTATGCAACAAGCTTTATGGTAAAACAAGAAGAAGTGCCTATGGCAGATTATCTCAAATTAGCACAAGTGAGTGCCTACCAAGTTATTGGGGGGCGTAGGATAACACCAGTAGAAGTAAGTGTATTAGAAAACTTACGTCCTCGCGAAGGAGGCTACTATGAAATCACATTTACAACACAAGACAAAACAAGTAAAACAGTTGAAATGCTTATCCTCGAAAACCAGCCAATTGAAGAAAACAGCGAAGTAATCCTTGCTAACAACTTCATCGTGGAAAAAAATGGAGCAGAAGATGCTGATTATATTAATTTGGCAAAAGCGCGGGCGTACAAAATTTTAGCAGATAACAGTATTGAGCGTATCGATATAATATTGGAAGGGCCTAAACCAATAAACATAGGCCTACATGAGATTACATTGATAACTAAAACAGGTGTAAAAAAGGCCATAAAAGTGCTAATCTATATCAACGCACCAGTTGAAAATGAAATAGTAATAGCAAATGATGCAACAATTAGTGCGGATGAATTAGCAGCAACAGACCTAAAAGGATTGACAAATGCAAAAGGATATAACATCGCAGATATTAATAATATCATAGAAATACCCGTAACATTAGCAACCCTCCCAATAGAAATCGGAGAGAATATCCTCACATTTACAACAAAAATGGGTGCGTCATTAGATGTTAAATTGACAGTGCTAAAAACAGAAAAACCTTATATTGAACTAACAGCAGAAAATGCAAAAATCACAAAAAAAGAGCTCAAGAAAGCTCAAGCGGAAAATAAGGTTAAAGAACTATTTATTAAAAAAACAAAAGTAACAGCAACGTACTTTAGCGGACCAGAAACGGATCCTATTCCCGTGGCTGTCGAACCCAAAATTCCTACAGATATTGAAGAAATCGGCAAGCATAAAGTTAAATTTATAGCAACAGTTGAAGAACAAACAAAGTTGACAGAAAAATTAACTGTCGCTGTTGAAATTATTGCAGATAGTGAAGACCAAATAACAGCAAAACCAGTTCTCCCAATAACAGGAGAAAATACGGTAGAACTAGTAGTATCAAGCACAGTAGGTTTAATTTTAGCATTAATAGCATTAATTTTAGGTTACATAAAAAAGCGAAAAATATAAAGAAAAAAGTGATATCGCGCTAAAAAAAGAACCGCCCGCCCGTAGTTAGGCAAAAAAGCTAACTGTGAGCGGTGCGGTCTTTTTTTTTAGCTTCAAATAATAGGCAGACTAGTGTTGATTTATTACCGCGAGTTGCTGCATGTCTTAGCTTCTAAAATTAACAGCATTTTCTTGGGTGTTGAAACATAGTGACGCATGGAGAGGCAGTCATAGTTATGGTTACGAATAACTGTTAATATTTCGTGATAAAACAGGCTTGATAATTTAACGGAAAATAAAGAATCAGCATCAAATAAATGATAGTTTTTAGCAAAATTTTGGTAGTGGGCATCAGCAATTTGGGCTAAATGTTCCCAGAGCTTGATAAACTTCGGTGTAACTACGCAAGATTTAAGCTCAGCTAACTGAACATCAAATTTTGTCATAAGTTCCTGCGGTAAATAAATACGCCCAAGATTAAGGTCCTCGCCAACATCGCGTAGAATATTGGTAAGTTGCATGGCATAGCCTAGATCAACGGCCGCTTGCTGTAATTTTTGCTGGTTTACGGTTGCAATAATTGGTAAAATCATTAACCCAACAGTTCCAGCAACAAAATAAGAATAGGATGCCAACTGCTCAATAGTTCGTGGTTGCGTAAATGAGATGTCTAAAACCTGTCCTTCAAGCAGCTGATAAAAAGGTGTGATATCCATCTCAAACTCGGTAAAAACAACACGCAAAGCCCGCCAAAGCGGCAAGTCAATATAGCTGCCTTGTGAAAAATGATCAAGGTGCTCCTTAATTTGCTCCAAAAGCGCGACATTTTTATGCACATCAATGGCATCATCAGCCATACGACAGAAAGCGTAGACTACAAAAATGGCGCGTGCTTTATGCTCTGGTAACTGACTAAAAGCTTTATAAAAACTTGCTGAGTTTGCTTTAATAATATTTTTACAGTACTGAAAATCGTCTAATATGCTCATTATCGTCATTATCCCCTTAAGTTGATTGTGATTTGAAGTATTATTATCTCAAAGTGAAGCAAAACTGTCAAGTAACAAATCGTAAAAAAAGAAAAAAGTGAAAGAGGTCACTGGAAAACATTCATCTTCAAATTTATTCTCAAAAACAGGTGCTCTCACTTATCAAATATAAGCTCCAGCGCCTGTTTTCAAGAAGTAAATCTAAAACTGCTCTTTTTTGAGCAACCTCTATTTTCTGAGGATTACTTTTTTAGTGGTCTCAAGTGAAAGGTCTGTTTTTTGGTGGTTTATTGATCCAGAATAGCAACTAAGTAGGTCGACTTTAGTGCAATCCATGTTATAATTTAAATAAGTAAATAAAACCACCAACGAAAGTAGGGACCAGTATGATCGATGCCATTGCCGTACAGCAAAAAGAAATTTATAAAGAGCTAAAAGCCCACCATCAGAAAATGCAAAAGCAAAGTATAATCCGCTATTTAGGGCTGCCATTACTAGTTTTTTTGCTAATCATCGGAATAATAATAATAACTAACTATATCTTCAAAGACAGCCCTAGCCTTACATGGGTATTTTGGCTCGTTGTCTACACCTTGACAACAGCTAGTTTAATGATAATCTACTACATAAAAATCTACCCAATGAGCCAAAAAGATAAGGCAACCCTGCAGAAAATCGCTGACTACCTCGCAAATGAAGTGTTAACAGAAGAAGCAAAACAAAATTTAATTACTATCTTTGAAACAGCCGATGCCAATTTAGCATCACCAAAGCTAATTGACTTAACACTTAATTGGATTAAGCAAATTGAGCCCGTCAGCCCAGAAATAAAACAAAAAGTTGACCACTTCCAATCGCAATTATTAGAAAACAGAAAAGAGCTAGAAACAGAACAGGATATTTTAGCAAGAACAGCCATCCAACGAACAAAAGTAAGTGGGCAGCAAACAGCTATTAAAAAGAAGTTAACAGAGTATCAAAGTTTCGAACAAACACTCACGCAAACGACAGAATTACTAAGAAAACAGGAAAGTCAGTTCGAGCTTATTGGTGGACTTGATCGCTTTAATTTCCTCCAAAAGCAAGGACAAAGCTTCGAAAATGAACTTCAAACAAAACTTACACAAACAAAGCAGCAACAACAAGAGCAGGAGGAAACAAAGCAGAAAAATGAAAGCCTTACTAAGTCAATACGACAAAAGCAACAAAAACGTAAAAATGAGCTAATAACCCTAGCTAAGAAAATCAAAAACACAACAGCAACAAATGACCTAAAAACGCAAAAACAAAAAGACCAGCTAGACCAGCTACAGATCAAATCAGATGCGAGCACAATCTATGCCCAGAAATTATCCTTCGAATTTCAAAAAGCAGAAACACAAGAATTAAAAGAAAAGCGAGCTATTGACCTGCAAACCGAAAAGAAATACAAAGAAGAATTAGTGGCAGAAATCAAAAACACAACAGCTAGTCTAACAAAGCAAGAGCAGCAAAGTAAAACCACCCAACAACTAGGAAAGGCGCAACTTGAAAAAGCCCGACACAATGATTTAATCCAAACAGAGCAAGAAAATCAAGCTATTGAAAAATACGAAACCGTGGTGGTCGATCTAGCACACGAGTTACAAGTAACCAAAGCAAACATCGCTGCGCAGATGCACCAACTAGCAGAGACTAAAAAGCAAAACAGCGAAAACCTAGCGCCGTTTATCAAACATCAAGCAGACATTAATACAAGCCTCCAAGAAATTAGCAAAATAACTGAAAAAGTAGCCAAAGTACCAGGACTTAAAACAAATCTAGCACAACTTGAAACATCCGTACGCAAATATGAAAGAATAATCAAACAAGTAGAAGTTGCAATAGGAGAGAAAACGGTTAAAATTGAGCAACTTCTACAAAAAATAAAAACAACTAGAGGTTGGTAGTAAGAAATAAAAGAGGTTAGAAAAAGATGATGCCAAAAAACGACTTAACAACGGGGCCTATTGGTCCAATTTTATTAACGCTAGCAGTTCCCATCGTAATCTCCAATTTCATTCAAACAGCATCGGGAATGGTAAACATGATTTGGGTTGGAAAACTGGGTAGTGATGCTGTAGCTGCAATTGGAACTGCGGGTTTTTTCATTAATTTGGCGATTGCCTTTTCAACGCTAATTATTATTGGCGCGGGGGTGAGAATTGCGCAGTCAATTGGTGCTAAAAATCAGACAGAAGCATTTTCCTATACGAAAAACAGCATAATTTTGACAATTATTATCTCACTTGTATTCTCCGTTATTATTGGAATATGTAGTCCAATGCTCATCCGCTTTTTTGAAATGAATAATCCAGCTGTGGAACAGATGGCAGTTGAGTATCTTGTTTGGTCATTAACGGGAGTGCCATTTCTCTTCTTATCAACGCTATTTACCACAATTTTGACAAGCTATGGTGACACAAAACTAGGGTTTAAAATAAATACGATCGGTTTTCTGCTAAATATCATCTTGGACCCGTTATTTATCTTTGGATTTGCGCTAATACCTCGTTTTGGTATAATGGGGGCAGCAATTGCAACAACGATTTCGCGCATCATTACGACCGTTTTATTTATTATTTTTGGGCGCAAATACAGTGCCTTTCCTCAAGGAGTAAAAGTTAACTTTGCGAAAATGAGAGAAATAATTAATATTAGTTTCCCCGTTACGCTGCAAAGAGTGATTTTTATTTTTATCTCAATTTATATGGCTAAAATCATCGTCCAATTTGGAACAAATGCCATCGCAGTTCAAAAAATAGGCATCCAAATAGAGGCACTAACATATATGACCATCGGTGGTATTCAAGGAGCAATTGCAGCATTTGTTGGTCAAAATCATGGGGCGAATCAGAACCAGCGAATTATCAAAGGCTACGGTCTTGCCTTAAAGTTAGTCACGGTTTTTGGCTGCCTGATAACGGGCTTATTTTTCTTCTTCCCCCAGCAATTATTTTCCATTTTTATTAGCGATCCCCTTGTAATTAGTGGAGGTGTTGGCTACATGATTACACTTGCTATTTCGCAAGTTTTCATGTGCTGGGAATTGTTAACAGTGGGTGCATTCAACGGCTTAGGTAAAACGCATGCTCCCCCAATAGTAAGTATTATCTTCTCACTACTACGTATCCCCCTTGCCATTTTTTTAGCCCAATATTTTGGCTTAATTGGTGTTTGGATGAGCATCAGTGTTACAAGTGTCATCAAAGGAATCATCTTAGTTGGATGGTTTAACTATATTGAAATAAAACAATTAAAATAAGGGGGAACCAAAATGCCAACACTTGCTGATGTTGCTAAAAAAGCAAATGTTTCGAAAATGACAGTTTCACGTGCAATCAATCACCCAGAAAAAGTAACGACAGAATTACGCTTACTAGTGGAAGAGGCGATGGCTGAAATTGGTTATAAGCCAAACTATATCGCTAAATCGCTGGTAACTAACAGAACACGAATAGTAAGATTTATTGTAGCCGAAAATACAGACACAACAGAGCCATATTTCATGAATTTATTAGCAGGTATTAGTAAAGGACTTAGTCAAAAATACTATTCAATGCAGGTTGTATATGACAATAACTGGGACTTAGGTAAAGTTGATGGTCTAATCTATACAGGTGCTAAAAATGCTGTCTTAGACAGTATCCAAAAAATTGATATTCCTTGTATTGTCTTTGGTGAAAATGATCGGGGCTTTGATTTTGTTGATGTGGATAATTATCAAGGAATCAGTAAAATAACGCGATATCTGATTACAAAGGGTGCAACTGAAATTTTTTATTTTGGTTTAGACAGGGATGAATTATTTGCGGTTAACCGTGAAAAAGGCTACAAGGAAACGATGATTGCTAGTGGCTTAGAACCACGAATATTGCAAATGGAAAATACAATCGAGGATGCAAAGACTTGGATAAGTAAAATAATTAAAACAACAAAATGCCCATTTGCTGTTGTTTGTGCCACAGATTGCTTGGGACTAGGTGCTGTGATGGGCATTAAAGATACAGGGAGAATTGTAGGCAAAGAAATTTTAGTAACCGGCTTTGATGGTGTCTTTTTAGATCAAGTATCATCACCTAAATTAACAACAATGAAACAGCCACTAGTGGAAATGGGCATGAGACTAGCTCAAATTATGATAGAAAAAATTGAAACCCCTAGCCCAATTAAAAAGCCCCAAATTCGTGAATATTTTGACACGATACTAATTATTAGAAAATCAACGAAATACTAAGAAGAACAGCAGCGATGCTGTTTTTTTTAGTATTTGCTAAACTGTTATCGATAACACATGATAAAACGCTTACAAAAGGGGGCGGATGTGGTATTATATTAAGTAATATAACGTTTAAGAAATGAGGAAAAGAAGTGCAATATGAGAAAAAATGGTGGCATAATGCGGTTGTCTACCAAGTTTATCCGCGGAGCTTTTATGATACAAATAATGATGGCATTGGTGATATCAAAGGGATTATTGAAAAACTCGATTATATTGCATCACTTGGGGTAAATATGATATGGCTCAACCCAATTTTCACATCGCCAAATGATGATAATGGTTATGATATTAGTGATTTTTACGGCATCATGGCAGAATTTGGTGAAATGGAAGATGTCGAACAGCTAATTGCGCAAGCGCACAAACGGGGCCTTAAAATTTTATTTGACCTCGTAATGAACCATACATCAGATGAACATCCATGGTTTATTGAATCACGAAAATCAAAAGACAACCCCTATCGTGACTTCTACATCTGGGCAGATGGTAAAAACGGAGCAGAACCAACCAACTGGGAAGGCTTCTTTGGAGGCTCATTATGGGAACCAAACCAGCCAACAGCGGACTACTACATGCACCTTTTTAGTAAAAAAATGCCCGACCTAAACTGGGAAAGTGCCAAAATGCGCCAAGCAATTTATGATGTTGCAACTTTCTGGGCCGATAAAGGTGTGGATGGATTACGGGTGGATGCGATTATTCACATTGCCAAAGATACAACATTTCCCCAAGGCATAAGTGATGGTAACCGTCCATATGTCCTTGCTGACCAATATTATGCAAATTTGCCCCAAGTTCATGAGTACGTCAAAGAATTTCATCAAAAGGTACTAACAAAAGGGAACATCATGACAGTAGGAGAAGCCTCAACAGCGGGTGTAGAAGCAGCACTAGCTTATAGCGCCCCCAATAACAAAGAATTTGACATGATTATTTCATTTCAGCATATGAGTCTAGACTATGACCACAGCAAAACCCATGTTCCGCCGAAGTGGACACAGAAAAAAATGGACTTACTAGAATTTAAAGCAGTCATGGAAAACTGGCAGCAGAGCTTACATGGCAAGGGCTGGAATACTTTGTATTGGAACAACCATGACATGCCCCGCGTCGTTTCACGCTTTGGCAACACGGATAAATATCATAACCAGAGTGCCAAAATGCTAGCAACATTAATGTATTTACAGTGGGGCACACCCTATATTTTACAAGGTGAAGAAATTGGAATGACAAACACTGATTTTAGTGAATTGACAGATTACCGCGACGTTGAAATTTTCACCCTCTATGAACAAGCGGTAACTAATGGTGGACACCAAGCGGACGAAATCATGAAAATGATTAATGATCGCAGTCGTGATAATGCAAGAACACCGATGCAATGGGATCAAAGTGAAAATGGTGGCTTCAGCCAAGCAAGTCCCTGGATCAAGGCAAACACAAATTTTAGCACAATTAATGTTGCTGCTAATGAGGCCAACAAAGATTCAATTTTAGCATACTATCGCCAAATAATTAAGCTTAAAACAAGTGAAGACACATTAATATATGGTGAATTCAAATTACTCTATCGTGACCACCCCGAAGTCTATGCCTATACAAGGACGTTAGACAAAGAACAGTTCACAATTATTTGTAATTTTAGTGACCAGTTACAAATAATTACGATGCCAAATAATCTAGGGGAAGTAATATTAGCTAATTATCCACAGACTAATACGACGGGTACTAAACAATTAGCACCCTATGAAGCTATCGTCTTTTACAATAAAACAGAATAAAGATTAATTGTAAAGAAGAAGTAGTGGTCTGTTTTTTTCTATTTGGTATCACTTTACCATTACCC
>JBOFTV010000042.1:0-69440 GCA_051652245.1 Culicoidibacterales bacterium
TACAAAAGAAGAATTAGATGTGATAAAACAAGATATTTATAACCAAGGATACATGACAAATCCACATATAACGGGTGTAAGAATTACAATCAAGACATATTGGCGTTCCACAGATGATGGAAGTTCTCTAGACCGTGTGACAGACATTTATTATACAGGAGAGGAGAATGAAAATGAATAGTACAACGCATGAAGATTTATTGGTATTATCAGGACATTTTGCTTATTTTCTCCAACGAAAGAAGACTATTGATGAAATAACTGATATGCAGATAACCGTAAATGGTAAGCGATTTGAAGTCCTATCCAACCGAAATGACAGATCCGGACTAGACGCATTTGTAGTCAAAAATATAGAAACCGGAGAAGTAAGCTTGATATTCGCAGGCTCATCAGATGGTATGGATTGGACTACCAATATAGACAATGCTATGGGTTCCACAACCGTGCACCCAGTGTGATAGGATAGTTGCGGTATCTTTAAATCCAAGCATTAGGGTTAGCAGGACAGAAACCACAAATAGTAAATATTAGGCTCTATGAAATTAATAAAAGAGGACTAGCCGCTAACTAAATAATCATAAAAAAAGCGTCCCCCCGCTGTGGAAGGACGCTTTTTTTCTATGTTTTAAGGTGTAATATAAGTTCTGGCATTAACAGCAGCCATTTTATCATTACTTCCTACGCGCATTTCAAAATGAAGGTGAACACCAGTTGAAAATCCAGTCGTCCCCATTCCGCCGATTACTCGACCTTTCTCAACAACTTCTCCGGCGCGGACATTTAGGGTATTCATATGGGCGTAGAGTGTCCACATCCCATTATTATGATTGATGATAACATGATTTCCATAACCTGATGAATATGTTGCCGTAATAACAGTGCCATTATCAGCAGCATAAATCTCACCATTGAGGCGGTCATTGATATCAATTCCATAGTGTGGACCAAAGCCATAAGTAGGATCCATAAACTCAGCAGCAACACGCCTACCTGCCGATGGCCAGATGTATTGACCTGTTCCAATATGCTGAGCCTCTTTTGTCCCCCGCCTAATAATTGCTGTTGTTGCGGGTTCGATGACTGCTAATGTCTGTTTAGATAAGTAGACTTTTTCACCAGTACTGTTGTATTTAAAGACATATTGAGCCTTTTGGCGGCCATCTTTTCCGGCAGTTAACGTGATGTTTTTACCAACATACTGGGTTTCATCATCAATGTACTCAATATCATAGAGGAGGACCTCCTCAACATCTTCAATTTCGATTTTTGAAAAATCAAGTTCATAAACAGGATCAGCCAGTCGCACCTCTGCACCAGGTAGTAAAATGACATTATCTTGAGCCTGAGGATTTAAAATTTTGAGCTCATCTTCCGTCATTTTGTGAGCAGCTGAAATATTTGAAATCGATTCTCCAGCTAAAACGCGGTGTGTACTGCCTGAGGGAGCCATGATATTGTTGACAACTTCTTGCTTGGTCAACACCTCGCTTAGCGGAACACGAACTTTTTCTCGCTCAACTTGACCATCCAAGTCGATACTAAAGTTGGAACTTGCCTGGCCAAGTTTCGGGGAAACGGCTGTTTCGACCGTTGTAATCGCATCCTGCCAGACCTTACTATCTTTAACGATATAGGTTTTGACATCCGTACTCTGCTGGACAACTTTCATTTTAAGGGCATCAATTGAAAAAGCTCCCTTAGCCCAAATTTCTTTATAAAGTGGCTCTTGTGGTGGAATGACTTCTCCGGGGACTAGATAACGACTATCCACAGCCATCTGTTCACTAAAGTATAAATCTGTTGTTGGTCCGTAAAGGTCTGTAACTTTGGAGCCAACATAGCGTTTTAATTCATCAATGTTTTCCACGGTTCCAACTTTCTTACCCGATAAGTAGACATCATAGACTAGGTCGACACGATTACTAGGAATATTTTTAGGTAAACTATGATTATAGGTCAGTATTAGCACAAGTAATGCAAGCAACCCAAAGGCGCAAAACAGGCTATACTGTAACATTTTCATTTTCAAAAGAAACTCACTCCGATCAGATAGAATATGAATAAATAAGGTTGAGGATAATTTGACACCTTCTAATTTTACCATAAAACCCATTTTAAAAAGCATCTTTTGCTCATAAAAAAAGTTGCCCCAAGGCAACTAAATTAAATTATCTTTCAAAGATAACCATCCACTTGTGTGAAAGTGGGTGGTTCATCGTTAAAATAGCATCCATCTCAGCTTTAAGTAATTGAACAATTGGACCATGCTCACTGCTGTAAGTAAATTTACGACCATCAACTTCTGAGCCATGGCCAATTTGCATCGCCGTTCCCGTAATAATCAACTCATCCGCTGTATATAAAGTTGAGCGATCAATATCACATTGAATAACAGGAATATTATTATAAGCTAAAATTTCTAAGACGCTACGAAGCGTAATTCCCTCTAAAGCACCCGATCCAATTGGCGGGGTCATCACACTACCACGGTGAACAATTAACGTGTTGGCAACACTTGCCTCAGCAAGCATGCCGGCATTATTAAAAAGCAATGCCTCATCAAATCCGGCAATATTAGCTTGGTGTGTTGCCATCATTGAATTGACATAACCACCAGCAACTTTTGCCTTCGTCGAAATAGAAACATCAGCATATTTAGTATAACTTGATGTTAAGAACGTTATCCCCTTAGAGGTATCAGCATAATTATCCATCAGCATCATATAAACAGCCAAATCAAACGTTAAATTCCGCAATTTTGGTCCAACCTGAGCCTCATCACAAAAAAGAAATGGTCGGATATAGAAATTTCCTTGCGGATTGTTAATTTTAATTAAATCGTGAATGATTTTATGAAATTCCTCATAAGTATACGTCACACCGTAAGCCATAATTTTTGAGGCATTCATCAAACGCTTATAATGATCTTCCAAGCGAAAGACCGCAATCGCTCCTGAAGCCAAAGCATACCCGCGAATCCCGCCAAAAACGAGCGTTCCATAGTGGAGTGAATTAGCAGCCACACCAAGACCGGCCTCCTCATATTTCATAATTTCTTTATCATAGTAGACATGTGGCAGAATACTTGGGTTTTTCTTACGTAGTATCCTTTGTTGAATTGTTTCAGACATAAAATTCATCCTCTCATTTAATACTTTTATCTATTTTACCATAATTTGAGCCATTGTGGTACAGAAAACAAGAAACAAGCACTTATATTTATTGAAAAAAAGCCGGCTGAATGATGAAAAAAAGATGGCAATATTAGAAAAAATGGTGTAAAATAGAAAGATAGTAAAAAAACAGTAGAAAGAGTTGGAGACCGCATGACAATTTGGGATTACATAGATAAATTAGTGGGAGAAAGTAAGCTTGTTACACGTGGAAATACGATGTTTAGGAAAGCACAAGTTGTATTACAAAAAGATGTTTATCTTGAAGACGATGTTAGACAAATAGAAAGTCATGTAAAAGATGAGCAAATTTTCATCCAAGACATTTATTTATCTGGTCGAAAATTATTAGATAAAACAAATTGTACATGTCCATTATTTGAAACAAAGAAAACGTGTGTTCATATCGCAGCAAGCCTCTTTGCAGCACATGATAAAAACTCGATTTTAGAACGACGCATCATAAAACAAGCACAAGAAGAGGACCCCCTCATCATTAAAAATGAAGTAGAGCTAGATTATGAAGATGAAGATGCGCCTTATTTTATTTATCTAGAAATAATTAAAACAAATAATGATAGTTATATCATAGAATTTGTCTTAACAGATGGTCAACAAATGGAAGCGCGAAATATTGGAATTAAGAATTTTTATCTTAATTATGTGCGCCAGGGGAAAGCAAAGATTGCGACCAATGAAGGCATTATTGATATTGCGCAAATCATTTTGAAAAAGCAGTCAATTATCCTCTTAAAGTATCTCAATAAAATGGTTAATAGTGGGATTGCAGCAGCTAATGGGTTGCAAGTTCCAGCAGAAATCATTCAAAAAGTTTTAACTGATCTTGTTAGCCTCCAAATTGAGACCCCAATTTCTTATCGCACAGGGAGAACAACAGAATTTAAGCAGTATAAGTTACGCCTCAAATTACCGCAGTATAGCTTTACAATTAGTCAAGGTGGCGCAAAATTTGTTAAAATTTGTTTAGATAAGCAAATGCATCAGCATTTTATGGAACATGCCTCATTTTATAATGCTTCGGGCGATTTTTTTACAATTTATCCTAAGGTTTTGCAGAATTTCTTTAGTTTCTTTGTCGTTGATGCCGAAAATAATGATATTTATATGAATTGCCCTATGAAAAATGCCTCGACATTGTTGAAACAGAAAACGAAGCTTTTTGCAATGCCGATGGAAATTGAAGCCGATGTCCTCGAACAGATTAGAGAAGTTGAATTGAGTGCTAAGCTTTTTTTCCTGAAAAGTGTTGATGGGATGGAGATTAAACTGGAGTACCACTATGGTGATTTCTCTATTGATGGAATTTCTTTGGCTGTGAGTAGTGAAGAGATTATTGTTTTTCGTGATTTGGAAAAGGAGCAGTTGCTCCTAGCAATGCTTAAGGACGAGGAGGTTATTAGCAGTTATCGGGAGGGGCTTTTTGTCCATGATTTTGAGAAGGCTTTTGCCTTTTTGGAGCTTGAAGTTGCGAAGTATGCGGCGATGGGTGTCCAGTTATTTGTTGATGACTCCCTTAAAAATATTCGGAGAAATGCGTTAGATATTAGTATTTCGACAAGTCTTGTTGAAGGTGGTTTGATTAATTTAAATGTGGAGATGAAAGATGTTAATATTGATGAATTAGAAGCTGCAATGAAGCAATACCGCCTAAAAAAACGTTATATTGAGCTAAAAGATGGTACCTTTTTAGATATGGAGGAAAAGGAAATCAAGGAGCAGTTTCAAAAACTTGAGAAAATTGAGGATACCTTTGAGGGCTTGGCCTATGGTAGTGATGTCCAAGTACCAAGCTATCGAATTTTTGATTTAGCCCAGGATGAAGGACTAGGCGAGGGGGCCGTTTCCATTGATGATACGCTAACGCGGATGATAAGTGAGTTGAAAAACCCCGTAAACATGCCTTTGAATTTGGGTGAAACCGTTAAGCCGATTCTACGCCACTACCAGTTAATTGGTGTCTACTGGTTACAAAAACTAGCATCCTACTACTTAGGTGGAATTTTAGCGGATGATATGGGCTTAGGTAAGACGTTACAAGTTATTTCTTACATCACAACATTAGAGCGCAAGGCACCAATTTTAATTATTGCCCCCAAAACGCTAATGTATAACTGGAAAAAAGAGTTTGAAAAGTTTGCTCCTGATATTGAAGTTACCATTATTGACGGGAATGTTGCACAGCGGGAGAAGCAGATTAACGAGTTAGAAATTGATGATATTGTGATAACATCTTACCCACTTGTGGCAAAAGATCAACCATATTATCGCGAGGAATTTTCGCATATTTTTATTGATGAGGCCCAGTATATCAAAAACCCGAATACGAAAATTTCAAAAGCCGTTAAGCAAATCCGCGGGCAGCATAAGTTTGCTTTAACGGGGACGCCAGTTGAAAATAACTTACTAGAATTATGGTCGATATTTGACTTCGTAATGCCAGGATTTTTGGGGAGTAATAAGGATTTTGTGCGTGACATTTTACGACCAATCCAAAAGGACAACAAAAGCGGTAAATTAAAGGAATTACAGCAGAAAATTGAAATGCTTATTTTAAGGCGCTTAAAGAAAACCGTATTAACGGAATTGCCGGATAAAATTGAAACGCCGTTCTACTGTGAAATGGAAGCGGAACAAGAAAAGATTTATCAATACTACTTATCACGCGCCCAACAAGATGTACGCAAGGAATTAACGCAAGGAGGCTTCAATCGCTCACGAATTAAGATTTTGGCAATTTTAACCAGACTGCGTCAAGTATGTGCCGACCCAAGTATGTTTTTAGAAGACTATCATGGTGGAAGTGCAAAAATGGATTTACTAGAAGAGGTGCTAGAAGAAGCCTTAGAAGGGGGACATAAAATCCTCATCTTCTCGCAATTCACATCAATGCTTGAAATCATCCAAAAGAAACTAATCACAAAGAAAATTCGTCACCTCTACCTCCATGGTGGAACAAAAGCGAAGCAACGGATGGATATGGTCGATAAATTCAGTGAAAGCGAGACCTCGGTATTCCTGCTTTCGCTTAAAGCTGGAGGAACGGGCTTAAATCTAACAGCAGCCGATATTGTCATTCATTTTGATCCATGGTGGAATCCGTCGGTTGAAAACCAAGCAACTGACCGCGCATACCGCTTTGGGCAGAAAAACAAAGTCCAAGTGTTCCAATTCATTACCAAAAATACAATTGAAGAGAAAATTCAAGCACTAAAGCAGCGCAAACAAGAATTATTTAACGCCCTCTTTAATAATGAAGAAAATGCTTTTGAAATGTTTTCCGAAGACGACATCAAAACATTGTTAGATGTGGAGTAGTAAGGCTAACATCCAGTAGAAAGTACGTACTTTTTTCTAGCTTCCAAGTGTCAAAGAAAAAACCGGTTATAGTAGATTTTTATTGATTAAGTAGCTTTGCAGAGGGTCATTTAGCGCATAATGCCCCCCTCTAAAAATTGGTGTAAAAAGGATTGACTAGCCCCTTTTTACAGTGTATACTTATGTGGACCTGTGGGAGCACATTGGGAATGCATCTTTAAACAAATTACAGACCAATAATTTTTTAAAAAGAAGGAGCTTATAAATTATGATTGTAGCAAGAAATATTGTTAAAAAATATGGGGATTCCGAGCAAGGGATAGTTTTGAAAGGTATTTCCTTAGAAATACCGAAAAAGAAAATTGTTGCTATTTACGGGCCCTCAGGTTCAGGGAAAACGACTTTACTCAATATATTGAGTACTCTGGATACGGAGTATGAGGGTGAATTAATTTTTGAAAATCAAAATATGAAAGAAATATCGCAGAAAAAGAAAACAAACCTCAGAAAAAATGATGTAGGATTTATTTTTCAAAGGTATGAGCTTTTTCCAATGCTTACAGCAAGAGAAAACATCCTTATTTCAGCAAACTTAGTAGGAGCAAAAGCATTAAATATCGATGATATTGCAGAAAATCTTGGTATAGCGGATAAGCTAAAGAATTACCCCGGGGAACTATCTGGTGGACAGCAACAACGTATTGCAATTGCGCGGGCATTAATTAAAAATCCTAGCTATATTTTTTGTGATGAGCCAACTGGGGCCTTAGACACTAAATCTTCGCAGGAAGTAATTAAACTAATAAAAAGTTTGAATAAAAAATTTGAAACAACATTTATAATTGTAACCCATGATCCTAATGTTGCGCAAATGTCTGATATGATTATTCGAATTGATTCTGGCGAAATTGTTAATATAGACTATAAAGAAGGTGCTCTGTAATATGAAAATGGAAAAACATATTATCTTCAAAAATTTTTTAGCGATTCTCTACAAGCGAATAGTTGTATTGTCAATGTTAACAATTTCATTGATTTTGGTGTCAATGACACTGATGTTTTCATTTATGAATATGAATTCAAATTATGCTGCTGTTATTCAAAGGCACAATGAATTGCAGCAGGAAGATTTTCAGTTTATGCTTAAAGACACAGCTGTTTCGCTAAACAACAGTGAATTAATAAAAGAAGCATACGAGATTGATAAAATAGATATTCATCAATCAAAATATTTTGAGCAAGAAGGAACAAAAGTAAGAATTGTAATGCTAACTAATGCAATAAACAAATTAAATTTAATTGCGGGTGAATTGCCTCAAAATGGTGATGAAGTAGTAATTGAGTATAATGTTGCGATGAGCAGAGGATATGCTATAGGAGAGCTGTTCACCTTTAAAAATAGTCAATATAGAATTGTGGGATTTTCCGAATATCCGAATTTGGTAAACCCCAATATGAGTCAATTATCATATGCTAATTTTAGTGGTGAAAAAGATATTCTGTTGAGCTTTAGTGATAATGTCTATCATAGTTTAAATCTGAGTGAAAAGAAATACTATGTTGGTAAAGGCGAAATCACCACAAAATTATTGGAAGATTCGTTGTATGTTTTAGAAAAGACAAGTAATACAGAATTAAATAGTGTGGAGAGCCAAAAAGTCGTGTTTACGACAGCATTAGGCATATCAACGATTGTTTTATTTACAATTATGATTGTTATGATTTTACTAGTAATTTATAAAATCATTAGTGAAAATATAAATCAAATTGGAATTTTATTGTCATTTGGATATAAAAAAATTCAATTGATGGTACAGCTAGTATTGGCTGTTTCTAGTTACTTGGTTGCTATTTTTATTTCACTGGGTATCAGTGAGGTAATCCAAAAAAACATCTTCATATTTTTTAATGGAAATAATTTAGTTAATTATCCTAATATTATGACTTTTAGACTAAACATGATTATTGCGATAACGATATGTGTAGTATTGATTGTTTTTATGCTTTCCTACACCGGCTTATTGTTAAGTGGTAAAAGTATTGTTGCAATGGTACATAACTCGGGAAAAAATAATATTAGCAATTTTAAGAAAAGAATTTTTTCCCTTGGGTTTAATAATAATGGAGCTAAAATAAAGAAAAAATTTACGCTCAGTAGCTTGATTATCTGTTTCCTCCTGTTCTTTGCTGGGTTTTCAATAATTGTCCAAATGATGTTTTCCTTTGGAATGCTAAGCTACACAAATAAAGTTAAACAGGGTCTAGAAAAAAGTGCGAACTATGATATTGCTTACAATATTATAGGGAGTGAGCGGGCATCAATTGAAAACGGCCAGTTTTTCTACAGCCAACAAATAAAAATGGAAAATGAAATATTTAATTTGGTGACCCTACAAAATACTGATTCGGAGAAAATAGTTTTTTCAGAAAAGTTAGTCAACGTTGATGGCGCAATAGTCAATCGCTGGATTGCTAATAAATTTAGCCTCAAAAAAGATGATATAGTCAATCTGATGACTACTGATGGTGAGTATTTACAGGTAAAAATTGGATTAGTTGAGGACGAAATATTTTTTGGGAAAGATATTTATATTTCAGAAGCCTATCACCTTGCTAAGGTAGCGGCGGAAATTAAATTTAATGGTTTATATGCTAGTGATAGTGTTGATATTGGTTCATTGGCAGTAATAAGTGAAATGAATAAAAATGATGTGTTTAACAATGCTAAGAAAAATAGTGAATTACTCACAGTAGTCTCATTTATCATGATTGCTCTAGGTTTGATAATAGGAGCACTGATTATATTTATTAGTTTAGATATTTTAATGAAAAATAATGAAAATAATATCCTGATTTTTAAAGTATTGGGATATACGGACATACAAATATATAATATGTTAATTACGCCGCAAATAATTTTTGTGTTAATTGGCACCTTTATTGCAGTACCCTATTTTAATATGCTAAATAACGTACTATTTTCTGGTTTATCGAAATCATCTTTAATCTATTATGATTTTTCTGTAGATCTGATCCAAATAGGATTAATCCTGATAGGTGCAACGGCTTTTTTTATGCTAATTTCAATCTTCTATTTTGGGAAAATTGTTAGGCAAAAAAATATTGGGGTGTTAATGTCA
Organism: Culicoidibacterales bacterium; assembly: GCA_051652245.1. GTDB lineage: Bacteria > Bacillota_I > Bacilli_A > Culicoidibacterales > Culicoidibacteraceae > BHER01. The sequence goes on from JBOFTV010000042.1 coordinate 9,653, forward strand.
GATGTGTAGTATAAACGCTTATTTCTTTGTAAAAAAGTGAGTGCTTTTCACCATTTTCGACTTGACGATAATTACAGTAATTAATTAACCAGTGGTCATTTTTTTGTTTTTTATCCTTATATCTAGTATTAATTTGCACAATAGGGTAGAATAAGATGACAAAAATACTTCCTAACAGAAGATAGAGGAAACAAATTGCGCAACAATAGCAGTAAAAAACGGTGGAAAATATTAGGATGAAAGAATTAAGAATGCCAGGAGTTTATGGCGAAATGCCGGAAGCTGAAATCATGTATTTAGGGGGGAATAGAAATGGCTGCTTTTGTTAGAAAAAATGCTAGAAATATAATTTTTATGCTTATCGCTGGAGTGATTGCTTTGCTAATAATGTATCTTTTGGGTGAATCACGGGAGGACTTAATTGTAGGAGCTATAGCTTATAGTTTTATTTGTGTAGTTACCTTTTTTCAGGACTGGCGTAAAAATCATAAAAAAATAAGGGATATAGATTTCCAATACTTACGGACGCTAATAGGACCGCTATTATCTATCGCAATTAAAATTGTAACCAGAGAGATTAATCTTTGTAACAACCAAGGGAGGAGTGCTATCATGAAAAGAAGCCAAAAAATAATATCTTACATATCAGCATTTGCTATAATTGCATTTAATATTCACGTTATTAGCTTTGTAAATGAAGTCCTGGGTTAGTGATATCAGAAGAACTGTAATGTGGTTAATGCTAAGTATCATTGAGATAGTATATGGAACCGCAGTAATTCTTGAGCTTAAAAATAAGAAAAAAGGATAATCAGGTATTATCTTTTGGCTAACAAAAGAAGGCTTAGGTGTTTGACACCCGAAGAGAATAAAAAGGCTAATAAACATTTCTATATCAATGTTTATTAGCCTTTTTTTGTATCATATTTTGTGGCCATTTCATCAGTTTTTACAAGTTGAAAAGCTTTGTTGGACTTTTAACCTCACATTATCAACTACCAAAAAAATTATCCTTGACAAAATAAAAGGGGGATGGTATTCTTTTATCAAGACTAAAAGTTATAAAGATATAAAGATATATCGTATGAAAGAGGTAGTAAGATGAAAAAACGTGATTTACAAAGAGTGGATTATCCACTAGAATATTTATCTTTTAAATTTGAAGATTGGTCATTACACCCACTTTTTTTAGCGACAAATAAAAATAATTGGACAAAGTATTTAACGAATTTTGCTTCATTTATTTCAGTAGATGTCTTGATTTGTGAAAGTAAAGAAGAGATGATTCGACTTATTGTCTGGGATTCTTATTTAAGTTGGAAATCGATTACACCAGAAAATGTTCAGGCAGTTGATGTTAAGCATCGCCAAGAATTTCCTCATCAATACACACGGTTTGCACAAATATATGCAACCGACAAGCATCCACTGAATTTAGTATCAAAGCTTTATAAAAATGAAGAAACGATTGAAGCATATCAAGTAAATCTTAATCAGCAAGTTTTGAAAATAACAATAAACCTTAATAAAAGTGGCTTAACTGAGCAACTTTTAGAAAAAGAATTAAAAATTTTTAACACATTGTGCGCTCATCAGAATTTTATTAGTCGTGATATTTACCAAAATAAATTTAGCCCAACAGAATTTGAGCTTTATTATTATTTAGAAGTTGAGGAAAAAGAGTATAATGAATGCAGTCTTTTTATATCAAGGATGTTAGAAGCAGAAGATGCTTTACAGATAGACGCGAAAACAGAATTTAACTTTTTAATTCGGGAGTCTATTTTCTATAATGACAAGTAATTTAAACCTTGGGGTTGTAAGCACCAAAGGGAAGATAATTAAAATTAAGCTAGTAAAAAGGCTAATAAACGCTGAAAGATCAATGTTTATTAGCCTTTTTTTAGTCTTGAGTTAGGTTTTTGGCTCCAAGAATTTTAATCGCAAGGGCACCAATGGGGGCGGTTATGATGACTGATGTTAGGGCAAGGGCCTGCATAATGTCACCACCAGGAATACCGTATTGAAGTGGTATTCCTGATTTTGCCGATTGCACGGTTGCTTTGGGGAGATAAGCAGCGATGCAAAATATTTTTTCCTTAGTTGAGAGGTCGGTTTTAATAAGAGAGAGATAAACGCCAACAGATCGCATCGTCAAAGATAAAAGTAAAATTAACAGACAAACGGGTAAGAATCGAACAATAAGGGGCAAATCCAAAACCATTCCCACGAAAAAGAAGAGATATAATTGACCATATTTCCAGCCGACTTGCAGCCGCTTTTTAGCTAAGTTGGCAAATTGATAGTCGTTTAGATGGAGGAAAACACCAAAAAACATAATCGTTAGAAGTGAGTTAAACCAGGAAAGCAAAAGAACTGTTTCACTATAACGCAGGAAAAAAATAATGAAAAGAATTGTCCCAATTTTAATAATCGGGTGACAATTAACGGTAATATGATAGTGAATTTTGGCCAGTATCCAGGATATAATCAGGGCAATAACAATTGAAAAGGGGATAAGTAGCAGTGTGATAAACAAATTAGTTGGGCTACTTTGCATGGCGGAAAGCTGGAGGGACATAAAAATGGTGAACCCGGTAAGCGCAACCGTATCATCAGCAGATGCGCCAACAATAAGCATTTGGGGAATTAATTTACTAGTCCCCCGCCGCTTTTCAATTAGTTCAATCATCGCTGGAATAAGAACAGCCGGACTAACAGCAGCAATAATTGAGCCGGTAATACCCCCCAAAATGAAGCTAAACCCCAACAGGGGGATGGAAATAAGTGCAATTGTTAGCGCCTCAAGTGTTGCCGGGAGGACGCTTAAAAGGATTGCAGGCCGACCAATTGTTTTAAGTTGGGGCAGACTAATACCTAACCCGGCGATAAACAAAACGATAACGAGGGCAAAATCTTTAATCAGCGGAGCGACTATCTGTGTTTGCATCGGAACATAATTAAGCATACTGGGGCCAAATAATAACCCGATAAAAATAATGCCAATTAGTGGTGGCAGGTGTATTTTAGCGGTCACATTCCCCGCAAAATAAGCAACAAGACCAATAATAACAAGCGCTAAAAGCGTAACTAACATCATAACTCACATCCTTTTTTTAAAAAAAAATTGGGGAAAGGCTATTTAATTTGGAAATATAGGAGGCGTAAACCGTTAAGGATAACCAGAATAGTACTGCCTTCATGGCCAATAACACCAAAAGGGAGTGAAATAAGTTGGAAAAAGTTCGAAAGAATAAGTAGGAGAATAACAAACAGCGAGAAGCTGATATTTTGGATGATGATTTTGTGGAGCTTTCTGGAAATTGTGTAGGCATGGTTGAGCTGTGATAAATCACTATGGATTAAGATGATGTCAGCTGCATCTAAAGCAATATCTGACCCACGTCCCATAGCGATACCAACATTTGCCAGGGCAAGGGCTGGGGCATCATTGATGCCATCACCAACCATGGCTACGTTGCCATATTTGGCAACGAGTGCCGCGATTGCTTCAACTTTTTGCTGTGGAAGCGTGTTGGCAATTACAGTTGTAATACCAACTTCTTTAGCAATGTGATTTGCTGTTTGACTGTTGTCACCAGTAATCATAATTGTTGAAATATTGTAATCGTTTAAGTGGGAAATCAGGCTAATTGCTTCAGGGCGAATGGTGTCTTTAAGGGTGATTAAACCAATTATGTCCTCGTTTTTTTGGATGTAGACAAGCGTTTTTCCTTTTAAGTCTAGCTCTGCTAGCTGGTTGCTAAAACTTGGCGTTTCTAAGCCGCACAGGAAATCACGGTTGCCAATTTTCCATTGCTGATTATCAATGCTCCCTACAATACCCTGACCGGGTATTTCTGTGATAGCTGTGATGTCTTTTAGCTGACAGTCAATCTGACTTTTGAGTGCCTTAGTGATGGCATCAGCTAGGGGATGTGTTGAGAGTGATTCGAGGGCGTAGATTGCTAGGTAGATACTCTTTTTATCGAGTGTTGTATCAATAATGATATCATTGATGGCGGGTAAGCCAACTGTTAATGTTCCCGTTTTGTCAAAAGCGATTGCTTTAATGGTAGCAAGATTCTCTAAGTGGATGCCACCTTTGATTAAGATACCTGATTTTGCACTATTAGAAATTGCCGCAAGTGTTGCGGGTTTTACGGAGGCAATTAGCGCGCAGGGAGAAGCTACAACAAGAAGAACCATTGCACGATAAAATGTTGTCCCCCAGTCCCAGCCTAACAAAAAGGGCGGCAAAATTAGCATGGCAATTACAACAGTTAAGACAATTTTGACATAGTTATTTTCAAGTGAATCGATAAACTGTGCGGTTTTGGAAGGTGACTGTTGCGCATTTTCGACCATTTCGATGATTTTACGAATAAGTGAGTCTTCGATTTTCTTGGTAATTTTGATGTGAAGCGGGGAGGAAAGATTTAGTGTGCCCCCATAGACTTCATCACCCACACCCTTTGACTTTGGCAGGAATTCCCCCGTAATCGGGGCTTCATTGATATTACTTCGACCTAGTTGGATGATGCCATCAATTGGGATACAGCTCCCCCCAAGCGCTAAAATAATGTCACCAACCTCAAGTGTATTAATGTCAACTTCTTGCGTTGACCCGTTGGGAAATATTTTGGTTGCTGTTGTGGGTTGCAATTTCATAAGCTTCTGGATTTCACGCGTGCTTTTATTGGTTGTAAACTGCTCTAGGGCACCACTTAGGGAAAAGATGAAAATAAGAATGGCACCTTCAAGCCAATAGCCAATAATTGTTGCACCAATTGCTGCAATTATCATGAGCAATTCGACATTAAGTCGATGATTGGAAATTGTTGCTTGCAGTCCTTGAATTGCTTGGTGGTACCCGCCAATAATAAATGAGAGAATAAGGATGTAGGGAGCAAGCGGACTGTGAAAAACTTGCTCAAGGATTAATCCCGTCAAAATCAGTAGCCCGCTAAAAATTGTTGCACCAAACTCTTTGCTACTGGTAAAGAATGCGTTCATGTTAGTCCCCTCTTTCTGTAATTATTTTATTTTTTGTAATCATTACATTTTATTTTACCACAATTAAGTGAAAGAGTACAGTAGGGTAAAAGTGTTTATTTTTATAAAAAATGTGTATAAAAAGTAGTTTAATTGTGTTTTTTTACATTTAAATTCCTTTTTTATTGACTAAAGAGGTAAAATAAACTAATATATGGGTGTATACGCACGGTGTGCAGTGGAACGAAATAATCCGTGAATTAATAAAAGAAAGGAGAGATAAAGATGGGGCTTATTAAATTAACACCAGAAGAACTAAGAAGGCAGTCAAAAGTTTACGTCGACTCAGCAAGAGAAATAGATACTATGCTAAAGAAATTAAATGGGGTACAGGCCCAAATTAGCGAAAATTGGGAGGGAAAGGCTTGGGAGAAATTTGAAATCCAATATCAAGAACTTAGTAACAAGGTCGTCGCTTTTTCAAGTTTATTATTGGACATTGAACGGCAACTAAATGAAGTAGCAAGAGTGGTAGAACAAACTGATCAAGAGATAGCTTCAAAATTAGGTTTTCAATAGTCAAGACAAGATCATTGCAGGATAGTTGATATTGTGCAATGCCCTAATGGTTCAAATTAGATTTGAAGCATTAGGGCATTGGATAAGATAAATAAACAATGACTAAATTGATGGGGTAGAGGGATATATGAAGAAAAAAGCTATATTTATAATAAAAATTGGTGTGATCTTTGCGATTACAATAGGCATGAGTTTTTTTGCGTTTGAGAAGGTTTATGAAAGTATGCAGCGGCCACAGATGAAAATAGCTCTGATAAATGAGGATAGCGGTGCCTATTTTAAGTCAAAGAAGCTTTCTTTTGGTAATGCTTTTGTTAAGCAGGCTGAGCGAGATAAAGGGTATAATTGGGAAATTGGAGCTCGGAGCATGGGGGAAAGTAAACTTGACAATAATGAGGTTGATTTACTTGTGATTATTCCGCATGATTTTTCACAGAAGGCGGTTGCTTTTAATGAGGTTGACCCGAAGCAGCTTCAATTAATCTATAAAATTAATCCCAAGAGTAACTTTTTACAGTTGACACAGGCAGAGACGGTTTTGGCGGAGTTAGAAAGCGGATTCAATAAAAGCATTACAGAAGTTTATTTTGCGAGTGCTTTACAAAGTATTGATAATACCAAAATAAATGTTGAACGAATTGTGCAAGAGCAAAAGGCACACGAGAAGATTATTGTGGAGGATGTTAATATCAATTTGGCTAAAATGACAGAAAATTTTACAACAGTAAAACTCGAAAAGCAAAATGATACAACGAGTTTAGCAACACTAACCCAATCATTAGAAGACTTTAACCAAAGAAATATTACCAACAAGGATTCTTTGATAAAGTATGCAGATGACCATGGTAAGTTTGAAGCAGTCTACCAGAAAAATAGTACAAGCTTTGCTTCATTTATGGTAAGACAAGAAGCGTTGAATAAGCAGATTACTGCGCAAGATAATCAGGTTAAACTTAGCAGTATGGGGGCTTCAATTAATGGGGCCTTGGATTACTTTGCAGGAGAGTTGGGGAACTCAAATGCTATTATTCGGTTAGAAAAAGCAAAAACGGATGTAAATGAAACGATCGCTTTATTAGAAGCTAATCGGAAAGCTATTGATACGTGGCTTGATAAAGATGAACAGGGTGTAAGTAAATTGGAACGGGATGTTCGGGGAATTGATGATTTGGTTAATTTGATTAAGCATTTTCCAGAGGATAATGGAGAAGTGAAGGCAGCAATCGAGTTAAAAATAACCGCTTTTTGTCGTGAAAATTTAATCAATACAGGTTTAATGGCTAAAAATGCAAATCATGCTTGCCAGCGATTGGGCTATGGCGATGCGGGTAATTTTGCGGCATCATTTACAGGAACGTCGTATTTTGCAATTGATGCTTTGGATACGGCGATTATTTTATTGTCAGTAAATCAGAAAAATAGTACATTTAAAGATGTAAGCTGTGCAACAGTTCAAAATTTCGGGCAGAATTTTATTAGTAAGGAGAATAGTAGCGTCGAAGCGATTGCTTGTCCCAATATTAGTAATAATGGGCAATCAGTAAGCGTCAATTTACCCCCAAAAGGCGATAAGCAGCAATTACTGGCCTTGACGTATACAATTGTTGCACCCATGGAGGTTTCAAGTATTTCCGTCAACCAAGAATTATTAACAGAGATACCCCAATTGGCTGCGCCAACAATTAATGTTCCCGATAGTGGGAAAAATGCTGTGCTATCGGGAACGGGCGTTGTGGGAAGTACAATTGTGTTTGAAAATTTAAGAGGTGCTAGTGATGTTGTGGTTGGTCCAGATGGAAAATGGCGGACAGTGATTAACGAGCTTCGCGAAGATCAAGTAATTACAATTCGTGGTCAAAAGCTAACACCAAGGTACAATGGACCTGATTTTATGAATCGCTCAGATCCAACTTCAATTATTGTCTCAGCTAATCAAGCACCGGTTATTTCGCGAATTAAAACGGGAAAAAATAGTCGAATTGAAGGTTTTGGAACACCGGGGGGAACCGTTTTGATCACATTACCTAATGCAATTATCCTTTCAACAACAGTTGACAACTTGGGGCAGTGGCGCTTAATTGGTCCCATTGAATTAGTCAAGGGCCAGAATATTAGCGGCTACCAGACGCATCAGATTAATGGCGTTGCGAAGAAATCACCAATTGTTAAAACAGTTGTTGTGGAAACAATTAACCCGCTTATTAATCATATTGAAGCAGGGCCTAGACCAACTATTAGTGGTGTTGGTGAACCGGGAGCAACTGTAAGAATTTATCGGAAAGAACTGACAACTAAAGGTGAAGAAGTCTTAGTTGAACCACCACTAGCAGAAGTTAAAATTGCTGATTTAGCAGCAGGTATTAGTGACCAGACGATGGCTCTACCATGGTCGGTTGATTTACGTATACCTTTGGAACATGACCAAAAAATTGTGGCAATTCAAACGGATCTTTATGCTAATTTAGCGGGAAGTGTAGAGCGGGTCGTAAAAGATACAATTGCGCCTAATTTAGCAGAAGTTGTAGCAATTACGCAAAATAATATTAGTGGTCGAGGCCAAAGTGGTCATAAAATTAAAATTGAAGTAAATGGAAAGCCATTAGGAACACCAGTCATTGTCAATGCCGAGGGTAAGTTTGAAAATAGAACGCTTTACAATCCCACTTCAGCAGATGAAATTACTGTAACGCAGGTTGATGTTGGTGGTAACAATTCAGGGATAACAAAAATAACTTTGGGCGAGGAAACTTATCAAAAAGCGTTGGCGATTAATGAAGAAGAGTTTATTGTTGGTGATGCTGGAGTAATTAGCGGAACGACGATTGCAGAGGGTGAAATTCAAGTAATTATTAATGGTATTGAGAAACGAGCATTAGCGGATGAAAGTGGGAAGTGGTCAATTGACTTTAAAGGGTCAGCAACTATTAAATTGGAAACAGTGATTAAAATTAGCAAACCTAAAGTCGTCAATAGTGTCAAAACAACAACCGCAATTGAATATTGGCCAAAAATAAAAGCAGCAGAGCCAGTATCAGAGAAAGTAGCAGCTACTTTAGCAGTGGAACAGACACCAAAATACTATATCCAGTCAGCCAAAACGCTGAAATTAGATAACCTTAATGCAATAAAAGTCGAAACAGCACCCGCAGTCCTTGAGCAGTATTTCATGTTATATTATGGCTATGGTATTACCCAGATTAATAGTGACTTTCCTAATAAAACGGCAATTGAAGAAAAGGCAACAGATGCATCACTGTACAAGAAGCTTAATTCGGAAGGAGCAAGTATCGATGCAATTAGCCAAGCCTTTAGTACATTTAATGTTGCAATTACAGCATCATTTGACCAATTTCGCGTCCAAACACAAAAAGCATTGGATCTTTTAGATGGACCTGAGTGTAGTCTAGATGGTGTTTGCCTTACTGGTATCAATGATATAATTGCAACAGAAATTGAAGGAATCAAAGGACAGGGCGAAAAATTAAAACAGTTAAAGCAGGAACATGAGGCATTTGTTAAAACATTTACGGCAGTTCAAGCAGAAAGTGACGGCGCAACAAAGCAGCTAAATCAATTAGCAGTTGATAAGGAACAACAAACGCCACTATTACTAGAAGTAACAAACTTTCACCAAAAGATGTTAGAACAAGGATCCTCACTACAAGAAAGTGCAGCTAAGCAGCATCAAACAGTGGCAGATATGAAGACGTCCGCGGAAGATTTTGCCAATGTGACAATTGAAATGAGTGAGAAAAGCACAGAATATTTACAACATCTACAAAAAGTTACAACTAAATTACAAGAAGATGTTGAAGGCAGTGGCAATTTTGCCAATAATCTTGGGACGGTATTTGCCAATAGCAAGGTAAATGGTGTTGAAAATGATAATCTTTATGATTTTATGTCAAACCCCGTTAAAAAAGAGAATTTCAGTGAAAAAAGTTTTAGAGGGATAACATTATTTCCTTACTTCACAACAATCATCAGCTTTAGCTTATCATTAATGCTTGCCTACACTTTCTTAAATTGGAAACAAAGAGTTGCCATGGTCTATGCAGATGAATATACATGGGATGTTTTAGTGTCGAATACGAAGAAATCAGGCTTGCTTTTTGCAATTGCAACCTTAGTTGGCGTAATTGTTGGTCTGGTTAGTGCCTTTATGGCAGGATTATTGTCGTGGCAATTATTAGCTTGGGTTATTGCACTGGCGTTGATTATAAATGCCTTTACGCATGCCATGTATTTCTGCTTACGACAATTCAAATCATTTGGTTTATTTTTGATTTTGTGTGTTCTTTTGGTGTATCTATTATCAAGTCAGGCAATGGGTGTGTATTTAATGAAAGGAACGCTACTAGCAAAAATATTAGAAGTGTTCCCCCTAGCGCATATTGAAAGTCTTTTAGCAAGCATCCTTTATGGATCATCACTTAATGGTCAGATGTTTGTCATTTTTTCAGTGATTTTGGCTTTGGTGGGTGCAATTACACTGAGTTTGTTGGTGGGTCTTTATGAGTCGAAAGTCGAGGTGGCCAAAAATGCGTAAGCTGTTGTTGCTGTTGCTGTTGGTTTTTAGCTTTTTGATAAGTGTTGGTGCAGCAACTGATGATAATGGGAAATTAGATTTAGCGTTATCACAGCTGGACAAGAATAATATTGAACAACAAGCACGCGGCAAAAGCATGATTGATGACTACAATGTTGCTATTTTCACACCGAAGGCAATAGCCCAATATCAAGCAAATCAAGCAGTAAAACAAGCGGAGCAAACAAATCGCGGGGCAAGCCTTTTTTTAGAAAAAATTGCACCCCAAAATTTGAATCCTAGTGCTACGTTGTTTAAGCATGAAACAGCAGGGCTTAAAAGTAGTGTGGTGCATCGAACGAAGTATTTTGATATGAGCTATTTGGTGTATCTGTTTATTGGTGTCCTTGGTGTATTACTTGCTATTTTTGTGGGGTATTTACTTAAAGGGGAACAAAAGGAGGAGTAGAAAATGAAGGAAACACATATTGATGTTACTATTGATTTTAGCAATGTTGGGTTGCCAACAAGTTTCGATTTACGAATTCCAACGCAGCAGCCGGTACATGAATTGATTGTAAATATTTGTCGAACCCTGAAAATTGAACAGGTATTGGCTTCGAAGATGACGTATAGTCTAAGAGTAATCAATAAAAATATGATTGTTAGTGGGAGTGACATTTTAGCAAATACACATGCAAGTAATGGTGATTTATTAGAAATTGTAAGCTAAAAGATGAGGAAGGAAACAGAAAAGATGGAAGTAGTAAAGATAAAATACGGCGATAAAGAAATTGAGGTTGAAAAAACTGAAAATTTGTGGGTGACGAAGATTATACGGTCGCATACAAATATTGAATGTCTAGCAGAATTAAATTTGCTGACAATTTCATCAGCTCATTTAACACCGGTTGCTGTTATTTTGACACCAGATGTGCTAACACTATCGTTTACAATTGCTTCAGACTTACAGCAGTTTGAAACAGCAAGCGCATTGGCTAAAGTGGATAAGTTGCGTCTGTGCGCAAATATTGCCAATTTAAGCGTGTTTTCTAATAGTTGGCAAACACTAGTGCTGGAACCAGAAAACATGCTTTATGATCGAAATTTGATGCCTATAGTTGCATATCGGGGATTGGCGGATTATATTGAACCATTTATTGGGGGAGTGGATAATTTTTTACTACAGTATAAAGCGCTGGCGATTGCTACGCTTAGTACTAAATATACGTTTGATGAACTCTATACGGGGGCCTTGAATTTGGTTAAGAGTTCGCCTTTAACGCGTGAAATTGCTGCTTGTGTGACGGTTGAAGCAGTGGAAGGCTTGCTACTAGAGGCGTATGTCCGGGAAAAAGCGCGAATTGATAATAAACTCAAGCTTGTGGCAATAAGGAGCTATAAATTTTATACACGGTTGGCAATTTGTTTGAGTGTTATAACAATTTTATTGACTGGTGGGGTGTTCTATCTTGGCTTTGCGATAATTCCTTATCAGAACACGTTGTTGGTGGCAAGTGATACATTTTTAAGTGTTGATTATAATGGAACAATTGAGACATTGAAAAAACTTGTTCCAAGTAAGCTACCACAGACAAGTAAATATGAGTTAGCTTATTCGTATCTTCAAGGGGAGCCGCTTACAAGAGAGCAAAAAGAGGTGGTTGCCAACAATATCAGCCTTAAAAGTGATCCCAATTACCTTTTGTTTTGGATTTATAGTGGGCGTGGAAATTTTGACGAAGCATTGGATGTAGCTAAATCATTAGGAGATGTTCAGCTAACAATTTACGCGTTAGAGAAAATAATTGACGCAACCAAAGCAAATACAACAATATCAGGAGCAGTTAAAGAGGAGCAACTTACAAAGTTAACGCAGGAGCTGGATAAAAGTATTGCAGCGTTTGAAACAAATACGACAAGACAGGAGAAAACAGCAAATAACAGTTAGCAACAAATCAAGGAGAAACGTAAATTATGGTGAAAAAAGAAGTATATGTAATTCAGTCAACTCATCTTCAGAAAATTTGGATTGAGCAAACGATAATAGCAGAAATTGCAAGTGGTACTATTGTGTTCCCAACAGAGCAACAATGGGCCGATTTTGGTCTGGAAAATTGGATTTGGGAAGCGAGTGCAATTCTTGTTATTGAACCAAAAAAAGCAAGGAACTATGATTTAAGCCGCCAAAAGATTATCACGATGGGAGGGAAGAAAACGGATACGATAAGATTTGGTCGTGGTCAGAATACGGAAATCATCTGCGAACAACAAGATGATATGTGGATTCTTTCACTTGTGGGAACAATCCGCGGATATTTGAATTTGAAGCGAATTAAGCAGGAGGTTATTTTACAATGGGGCGACATTTTTTTTGTTGAAGGGGTGCTTTTCATTTTTACTGATGGCGTGATTAGTGTGACTGATTATATTGGGGAAATGATGACAGATTTAAATGAAATGGGCAGTCCAAAATCGCCTTTTGGTAAGGACTATCCTAATTATCACCGCTCCCCCCGAATTATTTATCCTTTACCGGATCAAGAAATCACATTGTTAAAACCACCGCCAATACCAAGTAAGCCCTCGGAAGGGATTTGGAAAATTTTAATTCCGCCGCTGACAATGATGGGGATGACAATTATTGCTAATCTTATTCAGCCACGAGGAATATATGCAATAATTGGTTTAGTGACGACGCTGATTACATCGATTACGGCGGCGATAACGTATGTAAATAATCTTAAAAAGTATAAAAAGGATACAGTCGCGCGGGAGCGGACGTATACAAAATATCTTAAGAATAAAAACAAAGAAATTGCCCAGAAAATTAGCCAACAAATTGCTGCCTTAGAATACCATTTACCATCAATTCAAACGCTAACTGCTATGGTAGAAGCGGTTGATTATCGGATTTATGAAATAACGATGCATCATCATGATTTTCTCCATTTTCGGATTGGACTTACGGATGTGGAACCAAGTTTTGCGATTAAATATGAAGTTGATGAAATGAATGATAAGAAGGATGAATTAACGCTAATGGCGGATGAACTAGCAAAATTCTATCAGACGCTGCCCAAATTACCGTATGCAATTGACTTAAAACAGGGGGCAGTGGGGTTTATTGGGAGTCGCAAGCATGTGTTAGAACAACTAGAATTGATGATTGCCAAATTAAGTGTTTTCCATAGTTATCATGATTTAGAGCTGATAACTATTTTTCCACAAGAGCAAAAAGAGCAGTGGGCATGGGCGCGCTGGTTGCGCCAAACAAAAATGCAGGAAGTTAATATTCGCGGCTTTGTTTACCATGATCGAAGTCGTGATCAGGTGTTAAGTAGCTTACATCAAATTTTAAAAGCAAGGAAGCAGGAAAAAGCTGATAAATCAGCGGATAAAATGCAATTTTCACCTCATTATTTAGTTACTATTACGGATGAAACGCTCATTGTTGATCATAGTATTATGGCGTTAATGCAGGATGGAATTGAGCAACTTGGTGTAACGCTGGTATTTGTGGAAGATCACATTGAAAAATTAGCAGAGTATGTTAAAACAGTCATTGAGATTCGTGATGCAAAAGAGGCAACGATTATTTTAGAAAATGGGCAATTGAAAAACAAGAAAATTCTACTTGATCATTTTCCTAAGAAGTTTAATAAAGAACGAATTTCGCGCTCACTTGCACCACTAAATCACTTGCTAACATTAACTAATACAATACCAAAGAGCGTTGGCTTCTTAGAATTATATGATGTTGAGCAAATTGAAGATTTGAAAATTGAACAAAGATGGTCAGAGAATGCACCACATAAGAGCCTAGGGGTTCCTTTAGGACTGCGCGGAGTTGGAGACGTTGTCTTCTTAAATTTACATGAAAAAGCCCATGGACCACATGGGCTAATTGCCGGGACAACGGGTTCAGGTAAATCAGAAATCATCCAATCGTATATTCTATCACTTGCCGTTAATTTTCATCCATTTGATGTGGCCTTCCTTCTAATTGATTATAAAGGTGGCGGGATGGCTAATTTATTCAAAGATCTGCCGCACCACCTAGGTTCGATTACAAACTTAGATGGAGCCCAGAGTATGCGCGCGCTGATTTCAATTAAAGCTGAGTTGCAGCGTCGCCAGCGGCTATTTAGTGAAAATGATGTCAATCACATTAACCAGTATCAAAAACTATTTAAAGAGGGTGTTGTCACGACCCCGATGCCCCACTTATTTCTTATAAGTGATGAGTTTGCTGAATTAAAAGCAGAGCAACCAGAATTTATGAAAGAACTGGTATCAACAGCAAGAATTGGTCGGTCCTTAGGCATCCACTTAATTCTTGCCACACAGAAACCATCGGGAGTGGTTGATGACCAAATTTGGTCAAATTCAAAATTTAAAGTGGCCTTAAAAGTGCAAGATGTAAGTGATTCCAATGAAATGTTAAAAACCCCTGATGCTGCAAGTATTACCTTGCCAGGGAGGGCGTATTTACAGGTTGGAAATAATGAAATTTATGAACTATTCCAGTCAGCGTGGAGTGGGGCAAGCTACTATAAAACCAATGAAAAAAAGAAATACATCGATGATACAATCTACAAAATTAATGAATTAGGTCAATATGAAATTTTGTCGGATGACTTAAGTGGGTTAGAAAAGGTGGATTTTGTGGGTAAGGTTGAAACGGAGCTAGAGGCGATTATTGGCTTTTTGGCTGATTACACTAAAAAGCACAAAATTGAAAAGCTACCACAGCCATGGTTGCCACCATTAGAGCGGCGATTTGTTGTAAGTAGCCCCGGATTTGAAGTTCTATGGGGGGAGCAAAAACCTGCTATGGCAGTTGAAATTGGTGTGGTTGATCAGCCACATATCCAAGCACAAAATCCATTTTTATTGGATTTGAGCAAGGATTTACATGCTGTTGTGCTAAGTAGTCCCGGATTTGGGAAGTCGACAACTTTGCAAACGATTACAATGCAGCTTGCACGAATAATGCGACCCGATCAGTTGCATGTTTATTTATTAGATTTTGGGACCAATGGTTTACTTGCACTCAAGCATTTACCGCATGTTGCTGATACGATGCGTGTCGATAATGAAGCAAAAATCGGAAAATTTGCGCGCCGAATTAGTGCTGAAATTAAGGCGCGTAAGGAGAAATTATCAAAATTTAGTGTAGCAAGCTTGCGTCAATATGAGCAGGCATCGGGGCTGGAGTTACCAAGTATTATAATTGTGATTGATAATTATGATGTCATTCGGGACACTAACTTTAGTGAAGGGTTAGAGGCGCTTAATTTGCAAATTAGCCGTGAGGGAGGAAGCGTGGGAATTCATTTACTCCTTGGAGCAACAAGCTTTAATGCAATTCGGATGACAATGAGCCCTAATATTAAGTTAAGATTAATGCAGTTTATGCATGATAGTGCGGAAGTTAGCAGTGTCATTGGTCGAAGTGACCTTAAAATAGACGAGGTTGCGGGACGTGGACTGGTTAATTTAGACCAGCCAACCGCATTTCAAATCGGGTTGCCGGGTGCGGGTATTGATGAGCTGGCTGTAATTCTGGGATTGCGCGATGAAGCGAATGCAATGGTGGAACGATTTACAGGTGTTAGACCGCTAAAAATTCCGCTGATGCCGAAGGTATTATCTTACAATAGGTTTTTTGCAATAGAGAGTGTCAATCAGGCAAGTAAAACGCAAAATCTATTACCAATAGGGCTTGATTTTGAAAATATTGAAGCCGTCAATTGGGATTTGAATGCGGGTAACTTTACAATTGCTTTTAGTAAACAGAAAGAAGCCGAAGTCTATGCAAGTTATTTTATTGAAGAGATTAAGAAAAAAGAGCATAAAATAGTTATCTTGGACAGCCCCAAATCAGAATTAGACATTTTTGAAAACCAGGTAAATGCCTATGCCAATAATGCGGAGGACTACACAAGCGTTATTGCCGAAATGGCTGAAAGATTTGAGCAGCGAAAAGAAGAATACAGTGAATATAGAAAGACAACAGCCACACCTCAAAGTATCAAATTTTATTTTAAACAGACATATAAAATCGTCATTGTGCTTAATAATTTTAGTGTGATTGAAGAAAAAATAAGACAAGTAGAGGTGGAGACAATCGCAAATTTAATTGAGGAAGGCAGTAATTACAACATTATTTTCTTAATCGTAAATGAAGAAGAAGGCATCAGCCGCGGCTACAGTGACCTTGCCAAAATATTAAAAAAAGAAGAACAAGGAGCAGTCAATATCAAGCTAGGGGATCAAGTGTTGTTTAACATCACCAATAAAACATATCATGAAAAGCGACTAAACTTGAACGAGATTTATCATATTACAGGGGGAACGGGGTATAAAATTAAAATCTTTGAAAGATAGATGAAACAAAGGGCAAGCGTGATTGATGCCCGTTCTAAACGCTAGAACTAAAAAAAACAGCAAGAGGCAGTAATTAGCCTCTTGCTGTTTTTTTTATCGACTCAATTTATAGCAATTCTGTCCAGTATCACTTTACAATGTAGTATAGCCTATGCCAAAAACTAATATGCTGAAAAAAATGAGGAAAACAAATAATGCTATGCCAATTATACCCATTTTTTGCTTCCAAGGATAAATTTGCTTATTATTCATTTTCAACCGTAAATTTGGTGTAATACAATAAACAGATAACAAAAAACTGGTTGTTGCTATTATGTATAAAATAACCACAGCCAAGGGATTTTCAGAAGAGAATAATGAGATGACAACCGTCACCAAAAACAGCAGCAAGCCTGAGATAATAGACAGCTTGACTTTCTCTTTTCTAAAAGCCGCAAAGTTTCTACGATAATAGAAAATATCATATGTGCTATTTTCTAAGCCTGATAATAACAAATAGATGTAAATATAATTAGCTAAATAAAGCAATCCATATTCAAGCAACTCATCTCCCTGATTTAATCTATTGATGATAATTCCTGAAATTGAAATAAGGAGAAATAAGCTATATTCAACAATTTTGTTACTCCTCAAAAGGATTAATAAATCTTTGTTTTTGATATATTTTAACTTGAGATGAAATGACGCATTTTTTACGATTTTATCCTTATTTTGTCTTTTCTTTAGCAGATAACAAATACACAGAGTAAGACAAAATAAACAAATGAATACGATAAAAAAATCATTAGGAGCTGGATTAAATTTAAATTCATACGTTAAAATTGAGAAAGCAAAAAATCGTCTCACTATTATTTCTGAAAAAAATAAGCAAGAGGATAAAGCGCCTACAAAAATCGTCCCCATTTTTTCGCCGATAATTAATGTCAAAGTTGCCTGTATCACTATGGCAAGTAAGACTATACTTGCCGTAAGTAGCCCTAGATAAATATAATTTAATGGCAGCGTAATGATATAAATTTCACCTGCAAATAATAATATTAAGCCCATATAAGTATTGTAAAATTCTAGGCTTCTTTTTTTAATTATTGGGAAATATAAAGTTATTTGATTAATATTACCTTGTTTTACATTTTTTACAATCAGTTTGCTGAGGATAAAATAAGTAATAAACATTGGCAATACAACACCGACGATCGTATTATTCACCGTATTTAAAAATATAAGCTGTATCATCTTTGGAAGGGAAAACAATAGAAAAACGGCTAGAAGTGCGACAATTTTATTTCCCACTGTCTTAATGTGAAGTGATGAGACTAATAAATCGTATTTAAGAGCTAATAATTTCTGCATAAATTTTTTCTCCTATTATCTTTTCATCCGTTATTTCTTCATGAAAACTAATTTGACCATTTTTAATAAAAATAATTTCGCCTGACATATCAATTAAAGCATCTAAAATATGTGATGAAATTATAATTAAACATTTTTGGGCACGTTTTTTCAGGTCTTCTTTCAAAATCAAAAGAAATTTAACATCAATTCCATTAAAGGGTTCATCCAAAATCACAACTTTTACTTCTTGTGAAAAAAGCGGTGCCAATGTTAATTTCTTTTTCATGCCAAAGGATAAATCTTGAATCAATGTGTCACTTTTATCTGTTAAATGTAAGCGTTCTAAAAGTTCTTTTAGTCCTTTACTACTATTACTATATTTTAAATGCAATGTCAAAAATTCATTCACCGTTAACAAATCATACAAAACAAGATCGGCGGGGATAAAGAGAATCTCTTCTTCACGTAAATTGCCCTCAACTTCATATGTTTGATTGGCCATCATTTTCTGGGAAAAAATACTCATAAATGTCGTTTTTCCTGAACCATTTTCACCGACTAAACCAATAATACCTGTCTCTTTTAAGGTTATATTATTGACATCCAATGTGAACTTTTCGTAGCTATGTGCTATTTTTCTTATATACATCGTAATTTCCTCCTATTAACTTCAATCGTGCGCATCTAGCAGGGGCACGATTGTTTGTGTGGTTTGTAAGAATTCATAGTGCAGCAGGATTAACATGTATTATTTTTGCCTGACCAAAATAGTTACTTCTCCAATTGTAAGACTGTATTTTATATTGTATAGCGGACTTTTCTTTTAAATAATAACACATTGTGGATGACAAAACAACGGTTTTCTTCGCGGGAGTTTGACACTAGTAACCATTAGTAACATTGGTAAAAAAAATATCTTTTTAATTGACAGCGCTTCCTTTATCATTTATAATGAGACACATCTTATTAGTTTAAGATATAAACTTATGGAAAGAAAGCGGGAAAAAATTATGAGGAAAACAGGATTATCACTACTTCTACTACTATGTTTATTTCTAGCAAGCTGTGGTGCACCAAGTACCACTGGTAAAGGACTAGTTGGTGTATCAATGCCAGCACAATCCCTCCAAAGATGGAATCAGGATGGTTAAAATCTGAAAAGTGAACTAGAAAAACTTGAATATAAAGTCGATCTCCAATACGCAAATAATGAAATCAACACGCAAGTTTCACAACTTGAAAACATGATTACAAAAGGTGTCAAAGTCTTAGTAGTTGCCCCAATTGATGGATCAGCTTTAACTGATGTCCTTAAGAAAGCAAAAAGTGCAGATGTTAGGGTCATTGCCTACGATCGGCTGATTCTTAATAGCCCAGATATCGATTACTACGCAACATTTGATAACTTTAAAGTTGGTGTTCTCCAAGGAACATACATTGAACAAAAATTAAAGCTGCCAACAGCAACAACACCCTTCAATATTGAATTATTTGCAGGAGCACCCGATGATAATAATGCAAAGTTCTTCTTTGAGGGGGCAATGTCGATTTTGAAGCCGTATATTGATAGTGGAAAACTTAAAGTTGTCAGTGGTCAAGTGGAGTTTGCTAAGGTTGCGACCGAAAATTGGTCATCGGAAAAATCACAAGCACGAATGGATAATATCCTAACGGCAAATTATTCAACGGGTCAGAAATTAGATGCTATTCTATCATCAAATGATAGCGTTGCACTAGGTGTGATTTCATCGCTTAAAAGTGCCCGATTTGGCACACCTGAAAAACCAATGCCCGTTTTAACGGGTCAGGATGCGGATAAACCAAATGTCACAGCGATTAAAAATAATGAACAATCAATGAGCGTCTTTAAAGATACAAGAGAGCTTGCTAATCGAACAGTTACGATGGTTGATGCCTTGATGACTGCTCAAACAATTGCGGTAGATGACACAAAAACATATAATAATGGCATCAAAATCATCCCAACAGTATTATGTGAACCAGTGGTTGTAACAAATGAAAATTATCAGGCGATATTGATTGATAGTGGCTATTACGCACAATCAGATATTGCATAGGAGCGTGTAAGACAATGACCAAGTATCTATTAGAAATGAATAATATAACGAAGGAATTTCCGGGGGTAAAAGCCCTAGACAATGTCAATATTAAAGTGAAGGAGGGGGAAATACATGCCCTCATTGGTGAAAATGGGGCAGGTAAATCAACGCTGATGAATATTCTTTGTGGGATTTATCCCCATAATAGCTACCGTGGGGAGATTAAGTACGAGGGGAAGGAATGCAGATTTACGAAAATTACCGAAAGTGAGGACAAGAAAATTGTCATTATCCACCAAGAACTAGCGTTAATCCCGCATTTGTCAGTTATGGAAAATCTTTTTTTAGGGAATGAGAAGTCGACAAGGCAGATTATTAGCTGGGCAACAACAGAGGCGCAAGCGCAGAAATTTATGGCTATGGTGGGGTTGGATGTTGATCCAAAGGAGCTTATTATTAATTTGGGGGTGGGGCAACAACAGCTAGTTGAAATCGCTAAGGCTTTGGCAAAGGATGTTAGACTCCTTGTTTTAGATGAACCAACTGCTGCGTTAAATGATGAAGAGTCACAAAAGTTACTCAATTTATTGCTCCTTTTACAAGCGAAAGGAATCACCTCAATTATGATTTCACATAAGCTTAATGAACTAGAACAAGTGGCTAATACACTTACTGTTTTACGTGATGGAAGTAGTGTTAAAACAATCAAGCGCGAAGAGGGGATTAATGAAGATGCCATTGTGAGGGCAATGGTTGGGCGGACAATGGAAAATCGATACCCGAAACGACCGCCGTTTCAGGGGACAGAACTGGCGCTTAAAGTCAGTGATTGGAACGTCTATAACAAGGGCAAACACATCGTTAAAAATGTCAACTTCAATGTCAAAAAGGGTGAAGTAATAGGCATTGCCGGATTGATGGGGGCTGGGCGAACAGAATTAGCAATGAGTATTTTTGGGCGAGCCTACGGGGATAAAATTAGCGGGAAAATTGAGCAGGACAACAGTGAAATTAAGCTTAAAACAGTAAAAGCGGCCATTGCTAATGGCATCGCCTATGTCACTGAAAATCGCAAAGAATACGGCTTAATATTAGAAAAAAGCATCGAGGAAAATATAACGCTCTCTGCCATGGACAAGGTTAGTTGCAACCAAATTATCAATCACAATCAAGAATACGAAACAGCAGAAAGATACAAACAGCAACTCAAAATAAAATGTGCAACAGTCAAACAAGATGTTGGTAAACTTTCGGGTGGGAATCAACAAAAAGTCGTTTTGAGTAAATGGCTTTTTACTAATCCAAGTGTGCTTATTTTAGATGAACCAACCCGGGGTATTGATGTTGGCGCAAAATATGAAATCTATCAAACCGTCAATAGTCTGACCCAAAAGGGAAAAGCAGTTATCATCATTTCTTCCGAAATGCCTGAATTAATTGGTGTCTGTGATCGGATCTATGTAATGAACGAAGGTCGATTTGTAGGTGAATTATCAGGGACAATCACGCAGGAAATGATTATGAGTAAAATAATGGAAAGTGTTAGAGGTGGACTAAATGAATAACAAAATTGCAATGATTGCTAAACTTAAGAAATATGGAATGCTGATTGCCTTACTTGTAATTGTTCTGTTTTTCTATATTACAACCGGAGGAATCAGCCTAACACCACTTAATATCACTAACTTAATGCAACAGAATGCTTACGTTCTTGTCCTTGCAATTGGGATGACCCTTTGTATTTTAACAGGGGGAAATATCGACTTATCCGTTGGCTCAGTGTGTGCTTTTGTGGGTGCGGTGGTTGGAATTCTAGTTATCACATATGGACTTCCAGTACCCTTAGCAATTTTATTGGGTATTATTACGGGGGGGCTGATTGGTGTTTGGCAAGGATTTTGGATTGCGAAAGTAAGAATTCCCTCGTTTATTGTAACCCTAGCAGGGATGCTTATTTTTCGCGGATTGACAATTTGGCTGCTTAAGGGGACGACGCTATCACCATTTCCCCCAGTGTTTCAATTTATTGGTGGTGGATATCTCCCTAATTTGTTTGGCGGATCAACGACCTTAGTGGTTGCCATAATTAGCTTTTTACTCTATATGACATCTTTACTACTAGTCCATAAAGCGGATTATCGGAAGCTGATTGCACCCGAAATGTTACTTAAAATCGCCTTTGTTATTGGTGGATTAGTCCTATTTACCTACTGGTTTGGTAAACAGGGGATTCCAATATCGGCCATAATTGTGGTTATCTTGGTCTTAATCTACAGCTTTTTTACCAATAAGACAGTGCCGGGGCGTTATCTTTATGCGGTCGGTGGGAATGAGAAAGCTGCTAAATTATCAGGGATTAATACAAATAAAGTCTTGTTTTTTACATACGTTAACATGGCGATGCTTGCAGCTGTTGGGGGGATTATAGCAACATCAAGGCTTAATGCAGCAGCACCAACAGCGGGGATGAATTATGAACTAGACGCTATCGCCGCCTGTTATATTGGTGGATGCTCAGCTAAGGGGGGCGTGGGTACCATTATTGGTGCCGTCATTGGTGCCATTGTTATGGGGGTACTCAACAATGGCATGTCGATTCTAGGAGTGGGAACAGACATGCAAATGGCAATTAAAGGTCTTGTTTTACTGGGAGCAGTAGCCTTTGACATCATCTCAAAAACCAAAATCGCAGCTTAAAAGCAATAGGAGGAATCACAATGTACTTTAAACAAGAAAAAATTCGCTACGAAGGGCCAACATCAACTAACCCACTGGCCTTTAAATATTACGACCCGACAGAAATTGTTGCAGGTAAACCAATGGAACAGCAGCTCCGCTTTGCGATGTCATACTGGCATACGTTAACAGCAATGGGAACCGACCCATTTGGAAATCAGACAATGTTTCGCCACTGGGACAATGAAACGGACCCTTTTAAAAAAGCGAAAAACCGGGTCGAAGCCGGCTTTGAATGTATGGAAAAACTGGGTTTAAAATATTTCTGCTTCCATGATCGTGATATCGTTCCAGAGGGAGCAACGCTCCAACAAAGCAATGATCTCCTTGATAAAATTGTCGATGTGATCGAACTAGAGATGAAAAGGACGGGAATAAAACTCCTCTGGGGGACAACAAATGCCTTCTCCCATCCCCGTTTTGTTCATGGTGCAGCAACAAGTCCAAATGCTGATATTTTCGCCTATACAGCGGCACAAGTTAAAAAGGCGATGGAAATAACGCATCGTCTTGGTGGACTAGGCTATGTCTTTTGGGGTGGGCGTGAAGGCTATGAAACACTACTTAATACCAATATGACATTAGAGCTTGAAAATCTTGCACGGCTCCTAAAAATGGCTGTAAACTATGCGGATGAAATTGGTTTTAGCGGGGAATTTTTCATCGAGCCTAAACCAATGGAACCCACAAAACATCAATATGACTTCGATGCAGCAACGGTAATCGGCTTTTTAAGGGCTAATAATCTAGCTGATCGCTTCAAACTAAACCTTGAAACAAACCATGCAACACTTGCAGGCCATACCTTTGCCCATGAAATTTCGATTGCAACGGGGAATAAGATGTTAGGGACAATTGATATTAATTATGGTGATGTCCTGCTTGGCTGGGATACTGATCAATTTCCCACAAACATTTATGATGCCGTTCTAACAATGTATGAAATTTTAACATACGGGGGACTTCCCAATGGTGGTTTCAACTTCGATGCTAAAGTACGGCGTGGTTCATTTGAAGATGACGATTTATTTATGGCCTACATCGCTGGAATGGACACATATGCTAAAGGGTTAAAAATTGCCGCAAAACTCTTAGAAGATGGCGTGCTAGAAGATTTCATCAGTAACCGCTACAAAAGCTATAGCGAAGGCATTGGTGCTAAAATAACAAATAATGAAGTAAATTTCAATGACCTAGAAACCTATGTCATTGAAAATGAAGCAAACTTTAGCAACAACTCTGGCCGCCAAGAAATGCTAGAAGCAATCGTCAACCAATACATCTACCAAACAAAATAAAAAACCAACAAGGGGCCAAATTGGCCCTTTAAAACTAGCAAAAATGAAATAAAGGAGCATGAACATGGCATATATTGGTATTGATTTAGGAACATCAGCTGTTAAAATAATAGCAACAACAGCAACGGGCCTAATTTTAGGCGAAAAAGTGAAAACATATCAAACATTTAACCCCCAAAAGGGCTTTAGCGAGCAGAATCCGGCAGACTGGCTTAGTGCAACAATAACAGGACTCCAAGAAATCATACCTACCCTAGAAACAAGGATTAAAGGAATCAGCTTTTCAGGACAAATGCATGGGCTCGTACTACTAGATAAAGACGATAATATTCTGCAAAACGCCATTTTATGGAATGACGCACGAACAGAAAAACAATGCCGATTTCTCAAGGAAACAATCGGCCCCCATAAAATCGGAAAATGGACAGCAAACCAAGCCCTAACAGGATTCACAGCACCAAAAATTCTCTGGGTCAAGGAAAATCAACCCGAAATATTCGCGCAGATAGCCAAAATAATGCTCCCCAAAGACTACCTAATCTATAAATTAAGCGGTCAATTTGCAACCGATGTTAGCGACGCATCAGGCACGCTTTATTTTGATGTAGCAGCGCGAAAATGGTCAGACCCGATGCTCAAATTACTCAAAATAAGGCCAAACCAGCTCCCCACAGTCTATGAAAGCTATCAGAAAGTGGGAACACTACTACCAGAAGTAAAAGCGATAATTGGTGTCCAAACAGAAATCCCGATTATCGCAGGAGGCGGAGATCAAGCAGTTAGTGCCATTGGAACGGGGGCAATAACTGCGGGAATTTGTTCACTAGCACTAGGGACAAGCGGCGTTGTTTACAGTGCAACAACCAAGGGAACCACGGACAAAACATACCAGCTCCACTCCTTTTGTGCCGCAAACGGTGGCAATCATTTAATGGGGGTAATGCTTGCGGCTGGAGATAGCCTAAAATGGTGGTACGAGAAAATCTTAGAAAAAAAAGACTACAGCACAATTGACGAAGAATTATCTTTAGGGCGCGGATCGGTTTTTTTTCTTCCTTATTTATCGGGGGAAAGAACGCCTTTAAATGATAGCTTGGCTCGGGGATTGTTTATTGGGATGTCAACGAGCACGACCACTGCTGATATGACACTTGCTGTGCTTGAAGGAATTAGTTTTGCCCTTAAAGATTCCTTTGAATTAATGCGGCAAAGTGGTGCTCCGATTAATAAAATTAGAATCACAGGTGGAGGGGCCAAAAATATCATTTGGGTGCAGCTGCTTGCTAATATTCTTGGACAAGAGATTGAATTATTAGAAGTTGAACAGGGACCAGCCTTTGGGGCGGCAATTTTAGCAATGGTTGGAACGGGGGCTTATTTAGATGTGGAGGAAGCAACCAATAAATTAGTCAAGATTAAAGCAATAATCAAGCCTAATGGTGCATTAATTGAGGAATATCAACAAAAATACCAGAAATTCAACCAAATTTATCCGCGTGTAAAAGAACTTTATCAGAACTTAAACTAGAGAGGAGAAACCTAATGGAGCAGCAGAAATTAACATCCTGGGTGCTTAAAAATGAGGATATCGAAGTCGAAATTCTTAATTTGGGAGCAATTATCTATCAGCTAAAAACCAAAAATAAGCGGGGGGAAAGTGAAAATATTGTTGTGGGCTATAAGGATAAACAAGAGTATCTTAGGGGAAATAATGCTTATTTTGGTGCAGTCATCGGGCCAATTGCCGGTCGCATAAGTAAGGGGCGATATGCACTAGAAAATCAACAAATACAATTAGAAATCAATGATCGAAAACATCATTTACATGGATCAACAGGCGGATTTTCTACCGTTTTTTGGGAGTTAGTTGCGCAGAGTGGGACGATAATTACGCTTAAACACAAGAGCAAACAAGGGATTACAGCACAAGTAAGTTACCAGCTTTTAGCAAACAAACTAATTGTCACCTACCAAGGTAAAACCACAGAACCTAGAGCATTATTTGATATGACACAGCATGTCTACTGGAATTTGTCGGGGGGATTAGAGCAAACAATTAGTGACCACCAACTCCAAATCAACGCCCAAAGGTATATCCCCCTAGATAGGCAAGGAATGGTTAGAAAAACAAGCTTAAAAGTCGAAAAGACGATCATGGACTTACGCAAGTTAACCGTAATTTCAAGTATTTTTAAGCGAAAGTGCAAGCAACTTCAATGTGCTGGTGGTGGCCTTGATCATCCGTTTATCTTAGGCAGCCAAAAGGGGGAATCGGCCATTTTACAACATCAAAAAAGTGGGCGAAAACTAACAATAACAACAACCCATCCAGCAATTGTGTGTTACACGGGAAACCACCTAAGCCAGAGATTACATGGCGGAATTTGCCTAGAAACACAGCATATCCCCAATGCTATTAATATGAAAAAGCAGAAAAAGCCAATAATCAGGTCATCATGTGACTATAATCACAAAACAGTCTTTAGATTTGATTTACTAACAGGCAAAAGTGTGATAGAATAAAGACGCAAGTTTTTAAAAACGCAAAACGGGGGAGATTACATGGTAAAAGTAGACAATTCGGTTTCACGAAAAATAAACAAACGCCTTATTTTAGAGGCAATTATCAGTAGTCCGGGGATTTCACGTGCAGAGTTATCGCGGGCAACACAGCTAAATAAGGCCACAGTATCTTACATCGTGGAAGAATTATATCAAGCGGGCATCATTAAATTTCGCGTCGAGAAAATCACAACAGGAGCCAGAAAAGCCACCGCAATTGAATTAAATGAGACCTTAATAAGCCAAATAATCATTGAAATAAAGCGTAAGAAAATCAGGCTAATCCTAACAAACATGCTGGGTCAAGCAAGCCAAAAATGCGAAGTGAGAATTAAAAACATAACCTATAATAGCGTTGTCCAACAAATCAAAGCAGCAATTAGCACAGTTGTGGAAGCCAATCAGAGCAATAATATTGCAGCAATTGGTATCAGCATACCGGCAACAGTTAGACTAGACAAAACAATCAATTTTGCCTCCCATTTTAACTGGAAAGACGTTGACTTACGGGGTGAAATTGAACAGACATTCGGCATCAAAACATATCTTGAAAACGAAGCTAATTTGGGTGCAATAGCGGAAAAGAACCTCTACTTCCAAGAAGTCGAAAGCTTAATTAACATCAATGTTGAAAGTGGCGTGGGGATTGGTGTTATTCAAAATGGCAAATTAGAGCTTGGTTACACGGGCTACTACGGTGAATTTGGCCACACAACGCTTGTTCCCCACGGCAAACAATGCAGTTGTGGTAATCAAGGCTGCTTTGAACTCTACACTTCTGAACTCCACATCATGAACAACTACCGCAGCCAAATGCAAAACCCAGAATTAAAAACGCGCGACTTCATTGCAGCAATCAACAACAACGAGCTCACAGCGTTAAAAAGTTACCATGAATTCATTGACTACTTCACAATTGGCATCCACAACCTCCTCGTACTGATAAATCCCGAAGTAATCATCATCAACAGTCGAATAATCTGTGCTATCCCAACTAGCATAGACGACATCAAAAAGCAATTAATCTCCAAAGAAGTCCACTACCAAGACATCAAATGCTCCAAAAACATCGACACCTCAAGTCTAATTGGCATGTCCCAGTACATCACCCAAGAATTTTTAGACATTGATCAATTACGAATAGCTCAATTTGCGGGAATAGAGATGACAACAATTAAAAGATGTTAGATCATCCCGTTTTTTTTATTTAACCATTAATTAGGTTTAGAGTTTACTTATCCATTCCCGCATGCTCACATATAACCACTGAGTAGATAATATTTTTGTCCGGTATCACTTTGTAAATCAGGAAATGCCTATCTGAATTCCTTAACTTACGAACATTGAGTAAGCTGACAAAGAACCACTTTCAATAATTATTCTTGTAGTGGTTCTATTTTTGGGACGTATAATGCCACTAACGAACCCAATAAAGCCCCTTTTCTAAGCTCACTTACTTTAATAAAAACTCATTTAAATGTAAATCTAAAAACTGATTTCCTTCTAAAATAGAATTACAAGTATTATATATTTCAACATAATGATCTTCCTGAATTTTATTATGAAGAAATTCAAGTTTTTTTAAGAGTTCATCTTTATACTCCTTCAATAGAATATTAGAATATTCTATGTCTTCACTATGAACTAGTACTTGTCTGCATTTTGATAATGCCCATAAAATTTCTCCAATGCACAAAATTTCTTCATTTTCTGTAGCAATTTGATTTACTAGATTATATTTTTTAGAAAAACAATTCAGCATCTGCGTTGTAACCTCTATAGTAAAAGGAGGAGACAATTTGCTAATTTGTGAAACGTCTTCATTTTCAATTGCCTGTTTTATCTGTTCTAAAAAGTTTTTAGAAAAGATAACTCCATTCAAGCTTAAGACATTTGGTTCGTTGCTAAATAAAATAATCATATAATCATAATCTAATTCAATAAAAGATGTGCATAAATACAAAAGTTTTGAGTTTGCCTCATCATTCGTTATTTCAAAATTATTTATAACAATCGGATAATTGCTCAATATTCCATCAAAGAAATAAGATACAGGAAATTCAACTGAAAACACCAATGATAATTCATCTAATGTTTCTGATGCCCTTTTTAGTTTATCCTTATAGTTATTCTCATACCAAATTCCAATTTGATATCTATTGAAGTGTTTTCTAGGTTTATGTTCACTAAAATACATACACGAAATCATAAGCTGTTGATATATTTTCTCTTCACTTAAACACAATTTTTGATGGCTTTCTATTAGTATTTGCTGTTCTATACATATTTCATTGAAGAATGTCTGCATTTTTTTTAGATTCGATAATGTCTGACGTAAATTTATTAGTGCTAATCGTGATTGTTCAGTATCTCCACTCAAAAACCCCACAACTTGGTTATAAAAATTTTCTATACTTTGGAAAAAATCTATTTTAACCCTAATCAATCCGTCTGGCAAATTACCTTTTTTCTCAAAAGGTCTATCTTCATAAGGCATTTTATATGTTCTAATTTTCTTTTTATTTATTGTATCTCTAAGAATATTTATTTGCTCCCCAAGTTTCCCCCTTGGTTTTTGTTCAAGTACTTTATAAATATATAAATTTATTTTTTTTAATAATTCTACAATCATAGATCTAATAGAAAACCAGTGTTCAACCCACTCATAGAAACTATCACATTCAAAGTTACTTAAAATTGTTTTACTCCAAAGTGATGTAAACTCTTGATGAAACATAATTATAATGTTTCTAAGGGGCATAACCTTATGTGCATCATCAGGTATCTCGTATCCAGCGAACTGGTCTAGTTTTGGCATAATAGAATCTGCACAGTAAGTGTCATAAATAGGTAGCATTTTGCAGATTGTTTTTAGTCTTGACACGCTTTGGTCAGTTCCTTTTTTTATTTCGGTTGTAAAAAGTATATACTCTACATAAATTTTTATCTTTTCCCTCACTAACATACACTTGTAGTGATTTAGTTTCATTTCTTAGATAGGTTAGAATATCATCTAAATTTTCATTAACAAATTCTATGTATTTTTCCTTATTACCACAAAAATAGGTATACATAATGGATGCTATTGTATCAACGGAGTAGCTAGTACAATTCTCCCAAATCAATTTCAGAGAGATATTACTTGATAAATCAAAAGATTTTTCAATATTAATAAGCCAATACATAATTATAGAAAATGAATTAATATCAGCGGAAACATCAAAGATATTAATTCTTTTTATATAATTATAAAGAGCTTTGCAAAAAAGATAAATATCTGTTTTCGACAATTCCATTTTGGGTGTTGCATCTCGCAGTTTACATAAATATTCTATATTTTTGTTTTCTGGAAGCAGCGTTCGTAACTCATCTAAAGAATGGATGGATTCATCTATCTCCTCAAACTTAGTAAAGGGGTTTAAAGCCGCATCAAAAAGGATTAGTCCACCATGTTCATTTGAATTATCATAAATATTTTGATTAACATAGTAATACTGTTGAACACTACCAGAAAATATTCCTCTTAATGCATCTACATATGGTGAAAGATTGTTTTTATCCCATAGCGTTTCAACTAATTTCACGTAGAACTGCTCCTTATTATTTACTGTTTTTGGAAAATATGAGAATAATTTAGAGTAATATATGTTATCAACAATCTTTATAACCTGTAATGCAGTAGTCTCTAACTCGATAAACTCATGAAGCTTGTCAACAATATGCTGTGAGCGAACTGGATGTAGGCCTTCAATATATTTTTCTGAACTATTAATTTTAATTAAAAATTCATTCTCAACGCTTTTTAGCAACTCCCCATAATCATACGAAGATGTTTCTGTTAAACTACTTATAAGTTTATTTACTGAAAGTTTAATTCCGCATATGTCTGCAAAGCAAATTTTACGAAGAATTTCACACTTTATATTTCCTGAATTGCTAGCACTAATTTTTTTAATTTGATTTTCTATTCGTTCCGATAACATTTCACCATGTGTAAGTATATATATATATTCAATAAGCAAGCTCTTTTCTTTAACAATTTCAAATGATTTTTTCCAGTTTACAATAGATGAATGTATTTTACCAGCTTGATTTAGTATATCGAAAATACGCTTTGCCTCTTCTTCCCGTAGAAATAATTTTATTACTTGTAGAGATTTAACACAACTTACATCCCCGCTATAATTATACCAATCATCTTCTCTTGTCGTTATAACTATCTTATAATGATTTCTGATTTCATCTTGAAGAAGTTGTGCTAATTTATTCCATTCGCTAAGTTGACTATCAAGATTATCAATAATAATTAGCGGTTTTTCACCCATTTTCACTCTTGTAGAAAAGTAAGAAACTATGTGAATTAATTCTTTAGGATCATTACACCATAAAAGTTGATAAATTTTATATTCACTTTTCAAATTATATGCTACTTGGAGTGCTAATGTTGTTTTACCTTGACCACTGGATGCTTTAATTACAGTTACGCTATTTTTTTCAATAGATGTGGTGACTTCTTCTTCTAACAAAATTCTTCTGACAGGTAATTGCTGTGCTATATCTTGATAAGTTGGTTTTTTCCCCTCAAAGTAACTACTATCTTTATTAATATTAGACTTGGGTTCAAACGAAACACTTTTTATCCAACCATGTGCTGGATTATGTGCACCTCTGCTAATATCATCTTTAATACTTAAAATCAGGTTTTCTAGTCCACTTTTATCAATACTACACATTTGTTCCATTTTTTCTAAGCAATATATTTTAATTCCGTTTGCATATAATTTAATGTTACCTGTTGTAATATCATATGAACTCAATAACAACATTTCAATTTCTTTAGATAAATCTTTTTTTCTTTTTTTTTCAAATGAAATAGTAGATTTGAAATTGCTATATGAAAAATCGCTCCAATTCCATAATGGAGTCTCTTCTTTGATTTTGTCAATGATACCTATCCAATAGTTGTTGGAGCTGACATCTAAATTATTTTCTATAAGTTTACTCAAATTTCCTTTAGCTATTTCAAAATCGTAGACTAATTTGAATTTTGTATTCCGATCAATAAGATAAACTTCTAAGTAGTTTTTTAAAACGTCTTTTAAGAAGCTCGCATCTTGCTTATTTTTGGAATATTTCAATTGTATATGTAAAGTAGCATCATCTGAAATCATGTAGTTAATTTTATCAATATCTTCAATTCCTTCTAGACGAAACAGTATATCATTGCTTTTTTCAGACAATATTATATAACATGAATATAGAAATTGATAAGTAAATCCTGAAAGAGCTATTCTACCACCATCTCTAGATTTTAGTAGTTCTTGAGTACTGTCTTTAGGGATGTTCTTTTTGACTTTCCCTTTTTTCTTTTTTTCCATGTTTTCCCTCTCTTTCTTTCAAAGCAAAATAAAATTTAAAATTAGTATTAATATTATACCGAATCAGTACGCCCTGTGCCTGGAAAAAGCATTCGGGGATGCCGTGGCGATTTATAAAAGCTTACGAACATTGGTAAAGTAGTAGTGAAATTCTCAGCGGATACATTGATATTGCGTGGGAATGGCTAGTCCTTAATTCGGCCATGCTCTAAGACTAAAATTTGCTGATTAGAACTGCCACGAAATGATAGCGTTGGGTCAAATAAGTGTTTTTCAAAGCGGCCATCAACGAGAACATCGATTAACTTGAGGCAGCTAATTGCTTGGGGCATTACCACTAATTGCTTATAAGTGTAGCCGGTGTAACACCAGATATTTAAGCCCGTTGCCAATTTTAATTGCTCCAATAAAACAGCTAGTCCCAAAGGATTGAAAAAGGGGTCACCCCCAGATAACGTAATTCCATCTAATAAGGGATTAGCCTTAATTTCTGAAATGATGGTCCATAAGAGGCTGCTAGTCAAAGCGACCCCTTTTTGGGGATTCCAACTTTCCACATTATGACAACCAGGACAACCATGGCTGCAACCAGCAAGATAAATTGCATAACGAAGGCCCCAGCCATCAGCAATTGTCTCCGGGTAGACGTTTAATAATCGTAGGCCGTTAAACTCCATGCTTAACACGATCGCTTTCTTCCAGTCGCTTAGAAGAATTCCAGGTATCTAGACTTCCTGTTAAATAGCCTGTAATTCGGCGGATTCGCATAATTGCTTCGCTTTCGCAAAGAGGGCATTTAGCATAAATAACCCCTTTATAACCACAACTTTTACAAGTATCCACAGGATGATTAATCGAACCATAACCAATCCCTTCATCATACATATGCTTAACGAGTTTAGCAAGAACTACTGTGTTTTGCTTTGCTTCACCATCAAGTTCAACATAAGTAATATGACCCCCTAGAGTTAAGGCATGAAAAGGTGCCTCTTTTTTGATTTTAGCAAAACTGCTGATGGGCTCTTTTACGTCAATATGAAAAGAATTAACATAGTAGCCGCGGTCATTTACCCCGGGGATAAGACCAAATAATTTAGCATCAAGTTTGGTAAAGCGTCCACTTAATCCTTCAGCAGGTGTGGCAAGGACGGCATAATTTAACTTATACTTGTCCTTAAACTCGTTAGCAACTTCATTTAACAATGTTAGCGTCTGATAAAGCGTATTATGTGCAGCTAAACTAACGCCATGACCCAAACCATGCAAAGCGACCATCGCATTATGGCCACCAATAAAACCAATGCCTAGAGTGCCTGAATTTAGAACATCAGCAATCGTGTCATCAGCCTTTAAAGCCATGCCGCCTTTAAAAACATCATTGCTCATCATAAAAGGAAATTGCTTAGCCAGTGCCGATTTTTGGTACAATAGTCGCAAATACAACTGCTTAGCAACAACGCGTCCTAAAGCGCCTACTTTGGTTAGAAATAAGGAAACACTAAGTGCTTCAACCGCTTTAATAGTTCCAGTTGGCAAGGCAGTTAGCGCTTCTTGTTTAGCAACAATTGCTAATCGGGGTAAATTAAGCGTTGTAAAAGAAAGATTTCCGCGTCCCAAAGATGATTTTTCTCCATGTAAATTTTCGAACACACGTGTCCGACAGCCCATCGTTGCCACTTCATAACGATAGCGCTGAGGATCATTTTTCTGCCATAAGGGATTTTGATTAAAAGGGGCATCAAGGAAGACAAAATTAGGGAAAAGACTTGTTGCAGTTGTTGAAATTGCCGCTAACAGCAAATCAAAATTAGGAGCTGTAAAAGCAAGATTCCCAGCACAGGCCTCCTTAAAATCAGCTAAAGCGGCCCTCATATCAGCGTCGCTATACGATATTCCAGCTTTAACCTTGAAAATTTGAATGGGAAAAATTGGCGTTTGCCCATGACCAAGACCCGCAACCGTTGCCCGTAATAGCTCGCTAATAACCATCCGGCCCTCGGGTGAAGTGTCAGTCCCATAATTAATTGAGCTAAAGACAACTTGATTGCCCCCACGAGAATGCATCGTATTAAGATTATGGATAAAGCCTTCCATCGCTTGATAGGTCAAATTTTGTGTTTTCGTTTCGGCTTTTTTCAAAATTAAGGAGATTTGGGTGGGTGAAAAGGCAAATTGCTTGGTTAAGAGTAAAATCTGTTGCTGGGAGAGGGCGATTGAGGGAATGTATTGTTTAATTGTTGTTTTAAGTGACTTTCTAGCTAGTGGAAGCTTTAGAGCATCCGCCAAAAAGCAGAGATCTTCGCTGACAATTTTACAGAAAGTCTTTAAAACGCCTGGTGCCATGAAGTAGTCAAATGCTGGAATTGCCTGACCGCCATGCTGCTCGTTTTGATTTGTTTGAAAAATAATTGTAGCAAGGGTTGCGTAACTTTGAATCGATTGTGGCGTGCGAATACTCCCATTTTTGGTTGTAAAACCACGGGTAAAAAGGTCGGCTAAATCGTATTGGAGGCATGTGGTTGTTTTTGTGGGATAGTAGTCTAAATCATGAATATGGATATCGCCATTTTGGTGTAATAAAGCATGATTTTCATGCAGGAGGTACTTATAAGTGTAATCTTTGGTCACTTCAGAGGCAAAAGTCATCATCTGTCCGGCCGGTGTGTGTGCTGACATATTTGCGTTTTCGTTATTAACATCATTTGCTTCAACGGCAACAATGCCATCCATAACTTGCTTCATCATCGTTTTTGTGTCTCTTTGGGTTGTGCGCCAGTGGCGATATAAAATATATTTTTTGGCAACCTGAGGATTGTTTTGCATCAGCACGGCTTCAACAATATCCTGAACTTCCTCCACCGCAACGGTTGGCCCAACTATCTGCTTGCAAACACTTAAAGTGAGTAGCTTAACATCGTCATTCCTAGGTGAAATCCCACTCGCCTCAAAAGCTTTCGCAAGCGCACAGTGAATTTTATTTTTGTTAAATGGCTGACGCAAACCATCCCGCTTTAAAATTGTAATCATCATGTTAGCAATCGATCCTCTCATTGGTAATTATCATTTAATTATAGTACAAAATCACCCCAAAAACAAACACTATTTTTCACAAAATATAGTGAAATAGTGCAGCTTCAACAAGGTAAAAAAAATCCCACCCTATTTTATACCTAAATCACAATTATTAACAGGGAACACTAATACGATCGGTATTAATTTTGTCGAAAAGTTAAATTATCAAATCTGGAAAGCTAAAAATGTATCAAATATACCCGTTCTCGTGGTATAATTGTTAAAGTTAAAAAAGCAAAACAAGTAAAAGGAGACAGGAATATGTATAAAGCATTATATCGTAAATATCGGCCCGACAGCTTTGCTAAAATATTTGGGCAGGTACATGTTGTTCAGACCCTCGAAAATACAATCAGGGCAAACAAAATCGGTCATGCTTATCTATTTCATGGACCTAGGGGAACGGGGAAAACATCAATTGCCAAAATATTTGCAGCAGCCATTAATTGTGAAAATCAAGAAGCACTTCCTTGTCATAAATGTCCAAGTTGCGTAATAATTGACCAAATGCAAACAACGGACATTATCGAACTAGATGCTGCTAGCAATAATGGTGTCGATGAAATCCGTCTAATTAGAGAATATGCAAAATATGCACCTACAAACATTAACTACAAAGTTTATATTATTGATGAAGTCCACATGCTCTCAACTGCTGCCTTTAATGCCCTGCTCAAAACATTAGAAGAACCACCAGCACATGTCATTTTTATTTTAGCAACGACCGAAATCCATAAAATTCCGATGACAATTATTTCACGCTGTCAGCGTTTTGACTTTAAAAATATTACAAAAGCAGAAATGAGTGCCTGTCTTAACGAAATTATTAGTCAAGAAGCAGTAACAATTAGCGAAGAGGCACTAGCATACCTAGTGAACTACGCTAATGGGGGTATGCGCGATGCGTTAAGTGTCCTTGACTCGGTTATTGCTTATAGTGGGACAAAAATTGTGCTCCAAGATCTTTTAGATGTTGTTGGCACTGTTGGTAACCAAACATTTCAAAAATTATTAGCAGACGTTTCCCAAAATAACACAGCAGAGATACTCGGTCTACTTAGTGAAATAATTGAAACCGGCAAGAATATTCAATTATTTGTCGAATCATTTTTAGCATATTTATTAACGGAAATTGAAGCAGCATTAATGCAAAAATCACCCTACAAGATTGCAACCCTCTTTGCGATCACCGATAAGATGAATAAACTCTGCTTTGATCTCAATACAGCACACTTACCCCATATTGCCCTTAAAGCCCTTTTTTTAGAACTAGCGCATGAAATGAACCCAATCCAACCAATTCAACCGCAACAATTAGAAAAACCAAAAGATGTGGAAGTCGTGCAACAACAATGCGCGCCAGTTATCGTGGAAAAACCAGTTATCGTGGAAAAACCAGTTATCGTGGAAAAACCAGTTATCGTGGAAAAACCAGTTATCGTGGAAAAACCAGAAATCACGGACGTAGCGGATCTTTTTAATCACGATTATTTCCCCAACACTCAAGAAGATGAAGAAATTGACCTCGTCTTCTCATTTAGTGAAGACCAAACAAAACAACCAGTCACCCTTGGGAAAACCACAGAACCAGAGTTTAAAGCCCAAGACATCTTTGACACCAATTTACACATCCAAAAAGTCGAACTTCATTTACAGCGAATCATGGCCGAAGTTGTCATCTACCCCGAGTACAATAAGCTTGATAAAATCAAACGCAAATGGCAGACAATTTCATATGACCCTAATAATCAAGTTGTCATGATGCTCCAAGACATGGAACCAAAAATTGCTACAAAAGCCGAACTGGTCTTAACAAGTTACAATAAAGCACTAGCAAATCAATTACAGCTAACAATTAACTTAGTAAAAGCCGAAAGCTTCTTAGCAGAATTAATGGGAGAAGCCTATAAAATAATTGTCACAGATGAGGCAACTTGGCTCAAACAGCGTGAGCTATTTGCCATCAAATGGAAAGCAAACGAGGTGACAAAAGACTCAATTTCTAATCTTAAAACAGAAGCACTCTCCCTAGAACAGCAAGCAAAAGAGCAAGGATACGAATACGTCGCCTTAGATTTTGAGCAACCCTCAGCCCCCCAAATTGATCCAATCATCACAGATGCAATTGACTTATTTGGTGATAAAGTAGAAGTAAAATAGAAAGGAATTAGAAAAATGGCAGGATACGGACAAATGATGAAACAAATGAATAAATTACAACGAGATATGGAAACAAAGCAGGCCGAATTAGCGGCGCAAGCATTTAGCAAAACAGCGGGAGGCGGATTAATAACAATCAAAGCCCTCGGAAATAAAACAATAACAGAACTAACAATCAGCGACGAACTCTTAGAAGACAAAGAAATCTTACAAGACATGTTAATCCTTGCAACCAACGAATTAATGAGCGAAATTGAAGCAGTCAGCGAAAAAGAAATTGGAAAACTAACAGGTGGCATGAAAATTCCTGGCTTATTTTAGTAAAAAAGGAGAAATAACCCATGAATTATCCACAACCACTCATTGAACTAATTGAAAACCTCCAACAACTCCCCGGAGTTGGACCCAAAACAGCCGAAAGAATGGCCCTATACGTCATTACGAAATTAGATGAACAAGATGTGCTTGCCATGAGTAAAGCGCTAATTGCTAGTAAACATGACTTAATGTATTGTGAAGTCTGTGGCAACATCTCCCAAAATCCCAAATGCCTAATTTGTCTGGATAACCGCCGCGACCAGACAACATACTGCGTCGTTCAAGATGCCAAAGACGTGTTAGCGTTTGAAAGAATGGGCATGTTTAAAGGTGTCTACCATGTTTTAGGCGGAGTCCTCTCACCAATGGAAGGTATTGGTCCAGAAGATCTTCGAATTATCGAACTCCTTACAAGAATCAAAGAAGCACCAGAAGTTGAAGAAGTCATCATCGCCACAAACCCAAACATGGAAGGCGAAGCAACCGCACAATACATCCAATCAATTCTCGCACCAACGGGCATCAACATCACCAGAATTGCCCATGGCCTACCAGTTGGAGGCGACTTAGACTATGCGGATGAAGCAACAATCATGAAAGCCCTAGAAGGACGAAGATCATTTTAGAAAAAAAAAGCGGAGGCCAAAAAATGGAAACAAAAAAAATATTAGCGGAACTAACAACAGAGACAACCATCTTTTATCCAAACTTTATCAGTTTTGAAGGTGGAGAAGGTAGTGGGAAAACAACCGTCTTAAAGCAAATTAGTCAAAAACTAAGTGATGCTGGTTATGAAGTCATCATCACCCGGGAACCAGGTGGCTTTCAATCAGATATTGCTGAACACATTAGAGAACTGATCTTATCTGATAAAATGGGCAAAATGACCCCATTAACAGAGGCCTTCTTATATGCTGCAGCACGGACGCAACATGTCCAACAAACGTTGATTCCCGAGCTTACAAAAGGGAAAATAATTTTATCCGACCGTTATGTGGACAGTTCACTTGTTTATCAAGGACTAGGCTGGGATAATTTGGCAACAGTTGTTCAAATTAATAAAGCAGCAATTTGTAACGTCATGCCCAAAACAACATTATTTTTTGATGTCAAACCTGAAATAGCGATTGGTCGAGTTATGGAAAATCGAACGGAAGAAATTAACCACCTAGATGCCAGAGAGATGTCATTTCATCAATTAGTTTATGCTGGATTTAAGCAATTAGAAGCAATTTATGACAATCGTTATGTTAATATCGATGCAAGTTTGCCACTTGCGGAAGTAGAGCAGGCAGTCTATCAAATTATCTTAGCACAAGTAGAGGATAACTAGAGGAGGTACTTAGGTGAAAACAGTCAATGAAGTCTCACGTCAAATCCTTTATAATGGGTTTTTAGCACAAACGCAAAATCACCTGTATATCTTAGCGGGCAACTCGATGGCGCAAAAACAAGCCCTTTATCAATGGTATGTCCAACTACATGTTTGCGACGCTCTGGAGGGAAGTGTAGTCTGCCAAAAATGTACAGCTTGTCAACGCGTGGCAAGTGGCAATTTTGTCAACAATATAGTCATCACTAAAAATCCAGAAAAAAAAAGCGTCGGCATCGAAGAGATGAAACAACTACAAAATATTTTTACAATTAGTGCTGATGCAAGTGGGGCACGCTTTTTTTGTATTGAAGAGGCGGATTTGGTGACGGTACAGGGAGCTAATAGTATTTTGAAGTTTTTAGAAGAGCCGTTTGGGGAGACAATCGGGTTTTTATTTGTTAAAAATGAGCAGAAATTATTACCAACGATTCGCTCACGCGCGCAAATTTTACGCGTCGTTGGGGTTGAAATAAGTGGAGAAGAGCAGAAAGTAATTGCTAAAAAGTTAGTTGCAAGCAATCAGCAAATTTTTGCGCAAAAACTTGTGTCGACAGGTTGGGATGTTAAGATTATTTGTAAATGGCTACCGCTAATGGA
Organism: Culicoidibacterales bacterium; assembly: GCA_051652245.1. Lineage (GTDB taxonomy): Bacteria > Bacillota_I > Bacilli_A > Culicoidibacterales > Culicoidibacteraceae > BHER01. The sequence continues at coordinate 49,036 of JBOFTV010000042.1, forward strand.
GGCAAATATTCTCGCATTTCGGACAAAACTTGGAAATGGTGCACCAATTATTGTGGCATTAACGGATTTAGAAAGCATTGCGATAAAATCAAAAACAGGTGTGCTGATTTTGGAAATCTTTGCGTGCATGTTAGAGCAGGAACTACAAAAGGGTGAGCATTTAGGGAAACAACCCGAAAGGCTATTAATCGCAACTACAAGGGCGTTAAAATTAGTGCGGTATAATATGGGGATTGGGACAATTTTGACGAAATTTGCGTTGGCGTTCGATGAGGATTTTGCTTAAAATTAATAGGAATTGAGGGGATGATTTAAAATGGGAGCTAAACAAGTTAAAACAAATTCAAAATCATTTAAAACACTAGATGAACAAATTATTCACTTGGAAAAAAATAAAAAAATAATATTCGAAGATAAAAACGAAGCAAAAAAAATATTGCTTAATAACAACTATATTAATTTGATATCAGCAATAAAATATGCTTTTTTTTCAGAGTTTGCTTATGATGAATCAGATGGAAAAGTAAAGCATGTATACAATCCCAGTTACTTTTCACAATGGACAGAATCCTATAATGAAGAAAAACGAATGGCAAAAATTATATTAAGCAGTGCGTGCGAAAAAGAAAGAATACTCAATAGCAGGCTAGCATATTTTTTGTCAGAGATGGTTAACAAGAATGTCTTAAATGAAATGGAAAAAGAAGACTTAAAAGCATGTATTAATCTTTCTAGTATAATAAGTAAAAAAAAATTAGATTATAATTTTGAAGAAACATGGAGATATGTTCAAATATTAAGTTTTGGAGACATATTGCGAGTTATTAAATTAATAGACGATTTTAAAAGGACGAGAGAAAACAAATTTCGGGAAAAAATGTCAAAAACAGATGAGGGGAAACAAATTAGAAGCTATCTACAGAAAATAATTGTACCAACTTATGAAATAGAATATTGGAGATCAATAAAAAATTTACGTGACGTTCTCGCCCATAATACACCAATCAGTATTTATTTAACAACTAATTTAACAGAGAATGAGTATATGAAAAGAGCGAAGACCTTGAGAATATTAGCCGAGAATAATGTTGAACTCACAAAATTTGTAGATAAATTAAGTAAAACATCGCGGATCTATATACAAAAAAAAGGAGGGAAAATCAAGTGATTAACAATGCTCCTTTTCGAAGAAAATTTCTTCGGTTAAAACAATTATAACATAGTTTGACATTTTTTGGACAATATTTTTTAGCTTTTTTGGGAAGAAGCACATAACTAGGGTAACTAGTCAGCCAATGTTCGCAAGTTAAGGAATTCAAGTAGCCAAAAATGCCCCAAATATGCTTTTGTTGTTACTCGAAAAAGCTTTACATGACCCAAATCGGCCAATAATTAAAGATGAAGAATGGACGAAAATCCATATCATATTTGAAAGTTGATATTTCGTATGCAAAATCAATCGAATTTTTTTTCTCATCCAATATGTTTTAAGAGACCGAACAGGTAGCCTAACCTTAGCACTTAGCATCTTTACTCAACACCTCGCTAAAAATGTTGAGTCCACCTCATCACAGGCATTTTCTCAGGCAAGACTCAAGATTAAACCCAAGTTTTTCTTGCAGGCATTACAGCATCTTAACACCTGCTTTTACGCAAAAAAGAAGATGGTGAACTCTGGTGCAGAGGATGGGGCAAAAACACTTGTACCAAATACAGCAATTACGGGATATCAGGGAGAATTGATCCCAACTATGTAACATATGGCTTTGCATCATCATTTGTTTCTCCGGTTTATGATGTGGCTAATGATCTTGTATGTGATGTTCTCATTGTGCCCTATAGAAGAAGTGAACGAAAGCTTGCACAAACGCATATAAACAATTCATTATTTGACCGTGGTTATGCCTCAAAAGACCTTGTAGCCTTGTTAGTCCAACTCACATCTGTTATTATCGCAATCAAACCCAACCAATCAATTAACAGGCGCGCACATTGTTACAAAAGTCGATATCACCAAAATAGTAAATCCTCAATGTAATGAAATATTTTACTAGTAGCAATAGAAAATTGTGCTGATATTTGATTTATCTTACCATAATCATTAGCGTAAGTAATAGTTTCAATTAAGCATAGAGCTCGCTTTAGATAATAATAACATCTTTTTGTGGAATTTTTGTTGCCACGGAATAATGACTTTTTCATACAACACCTATCTTTTTAAAACTTAATGACACATTCTATATATTGAGCACATTATGGTAATTCTGTAAAGTACTATACTTGAGAATAGACTCTTCAATTGATGAAATCTTTATTCCCTTTTGCTTTTTTTTGTATATTTTTGTATATTTTTGTATATAATTTTGATATTGTACAGGTACCATTGCTTTGTTTTGTCTTATTATTGTAACTGTCTTATTATCTACTCCGGTATGAAGACCTAAAACTATCGAAGAATATAAGTTTTTATGTAAAATCACTGACTTTGTATAATCAAGTCCACTTCTCGTCTCACTCGCTTGATCTTGAACAATAGAAGTAATCATACAATGATTATGGGAAATTGCACTTCTCAATGGAATTAATACATGATAATCTGGTTTAAATGTAAATAATAGATAATATGGTCTCTTTTCTTTGACTTGAGCCTCTTTTAACTGGATTGCATGATTATCACTGATTGTAACAAATTTTGGCATGTGAAGCCTCCTTTTCTATTATAACTTTATAAGTATACTATATAAAAACAATAAAAAAAGAGTATAAATACTCTTTTCTTTCACTGCCGATTTTTTTTTGCAACTTAATGCGTGGGATAGACATTCGCCCACTAATCTTTCACTGCCGATTTTTTTTTGCAACTTAATGCGTGGGATAGACATTCGCCCACTAATCTACACCTTTATTATACATAACCATGTACAAAAAGTAAAGAAATTTTAACAAAAAGCGAAAGAAAATGGTAACTAGTCGTAACAAGTCAGCAGAAATAGAACCAAGACATCAAGTTCTTGGCTCCAATACAATGTTTTGTGAGAATGATTTTTTGAACACCTCATAATAATTTTGCTGGCTTTTTTTTACAATTTGAATAGTAAAAAAAGTGACCTCGCTATCCGCCATTATGTTGGTATTACCAAAATCACGACCCCTTTTTATACTTACTATAAAGGAAATACCCAACTGATACAGTAACCCCTGAGCAAATTCCAACAAGAAAAGAATTTATACTAAATGGTTCAAAGGTAACCAACCACAATTTATTAATGGCCAATTTCAAGATTTCTGTAAGTACAATCATTAATATACCCGAAATTAATATCACTTTTTTCATTCTAACCAATCCTTCTTTTTTAAAACTATTTTTCTATGTTACTCATTTAGTATATCAAAAAAGAGAAAGCCCATCAATAGGATTCTTATCACTGCCGATAAGTCAAGCTCGTAATTGTAACTATCATCTGAGCTATTAATATACTCTACAAGTACAAGAGAAAAAATATCCTATAACAAAATCTGTTTTGGATTAAAGCGGAAGACATACAGCAGTGGAAGTAATGTTGCAATTAATATTACACTTAGAGCAGCGCTCACAAACACAAATACATAAGTAGTAGAAAAATTAACCTGATACATCTCCAGTACATTAAACTTATTTTCCATTCCTGAAAATAACATTTCCCAGAATAAAAACAACGAAGAAGAGGATAAACATTTTTGGTTTATTTTGTTTTAGATAAATGGAGGCGCGCTTTTTAGGCTTCATTTCCTTATCTTCTTTCTACTTGGCTTATACCTCAACAAGCACATCAATATAAGCATCCACCGAAATCGGGATACAGTCATTTTTAGCCTGAATCAGCATCATCTCAAAACTCTGTGGCTGCCGTAATAAAATCAACAACTCAAGCCCCTTATCAAAGAAAAAAGCAGACCGCCCTTTCCCCTGTTTATGCAAAGCAACCCCAAGTTGACAATAATGATAAGGTAATAAACTAAATGACTGATCAGGACTAATATTATTTAAGACAGCAGTTGAAAGTTGCTCCATTTCGAACCACCGTTTTTGCGTATAAAAGACCATATTAATATTATAGGCAACAGATGCCTGATAGTAATAAAGCGGATAATTTTGGAGGTTTTGTAAAAATGTTTCGAGGAGTGCTTCATTTTTTTCTAATCTAATGTAGGCAGCTATTTGGAATAAGTCGGTGTCGCTTGGGGTTGTGTTTTGCTTGAGGACGAGTTTGGCGATTTGTGTTGTTAGAATTTGCAAGGCTTCATCACGGTTTTCATGCATGAAGGTTTGTAATATTGCATACATCGTATCAATTTTAACGTGATCACTATGTGGTAGTTTGACATCAGTAAACTCTTTTAACGTTGCTTCGAGTTCTTGGAGCTGGTGGTGGGAATCCTCTTCGAGTAAATTCATCAGTGTGGGAAATTGGTATTCCAAATAATAAGGGATACGCGAGGATAAAATCAAGTCAAACATCTCAATGTGAAGCATATTAGCGATATGTAATAGTACTTCAAATGTAGGCGTGGTCTCACCCTTCTCAATTTTCTGGAGCGTGCGCAAATTGATAAAATCATTGCAGAGGTCAGACTGGGACATCCCCAGTTCTAAGCGCAACTCCTTAATTTTACTCCCTAGTTTTTCGGGGACGATGAGTGTTCTATTAGTAATCACTTAAATTACCTCCTTTAAAATGAATTGTAATTCACTTGTGCTTATCAGTATATTTACATATAATATTAATTATACAGCTTTTAGCTGGAAAATAAAACAGCTAAGAAATTTTTTGAAAAAAAGGAATGATATTCAAATGAATAAAACTAATAATATAGCCTATCTTGTTGATTCCACACTTGCTAAAGATATGATTGAGATGGAGCAACGAGGAATTTTTGTCCAACCACTTTACGTGATAATTGATGAAGTTGCCCAAAAAGATATCATTGAAATCAGTGCCAAAGAGTTTTACGATCAACTTGATGCGGGAGCAATGGGGAGTACGTCACAACCATCAGCAGGCGATTTTCTGGCAACGTACGAGCAAATTAAGGAGGCGGGATTTGACACGATTATTGTGTTCACAGTAGCTGAAAAATTAAGCGGGACAAGACAATCAGCACAAACAGCAGCGGGATTAATCAAGGGAATCACAATCCATGTTGTTAATACGAACACATCCTCAGCAATTGGAACAGCAGTGGTCGAAGATGTTATGAATTTTGCCAAGCAGACCCCAGAAGTCGAGCAAATTGTTAAGTACGCCAATCAAAGAGTCAAAGACATTGAAGTGTTTATCTACGTTGCAAACCTTGAGGGACTTAAACGCGGCGGACGTTTAAGTCCGGCAAAAGCGTTGATCGGGAGTTTAATGCAAATAAAGCCGATTATGATGCTTAAAGATGGTGAAATTGACATTGTGGGCAAAGAAAGAACCCTCAAAAAGGCAATTCGCAAAATAACCGAATTAGTGGGGACAAAAACGATGGAGCAAGTCATCATCCTTAAAACAACCCATGAAGCGCTTAGCGAAGAGGTCATCAAAGAATTTGAACAGCGCTACCCAAAAACGCCTTACACAATTCAGACGTTAAGTCCCGTAATTGGGGTTCATCTTGGAAGCGAAGCGTGTGCAATTGCCGTCCTTTATAAAAAATAAAAAGAGCTGAAAACTAATTAACGAGTTTTCAGCTCTTTTTCATATTGTCGAAGTAAGTTCGCACAAATTCGATGTAGAGGCAGTTAATTAGGGCATTCATCGTCTGCTCTTCAATGATTGGTGATTCAAAGGTTTCCTCCTTTTGAGGGCTAACATAGAGGGGAATGATATTTGGCGGATAGTTTGCCTGTTTACTGGTGATTAATAGACAGATATTATTATGCCGCGTTAAAATTTGCTGGATCTTATTCATCCGTGGTGTCATTCCTGAAAATGAAATAATTAAGCCAATATCGTCCGAATCCATTGACTTTGCTGCAATTATCTGATCACCTAAATTGGAAAAACAACGGCAGGACTGCTGTAAACGGGTAAATTTATCATGGGCATTTTTAGCAATAATATTAGAAAAGGAACTGCCAAAAAAATAGATCGTCTTGGCTCTTTTAATCATGCCCACAGCCATTTTGAGAGCGTCATCATTAATAAGGTCCTGCGTTTGAGCTAAAGCAAGATGCAAGGTTTGAAAATAATTACTGAGGGTGATACGATCAGCAGACTGCGCAACAAAGGCTACCTCCTTGTTGATAAAGGCAATATAGTGCCGACAATCATCTTTTAATTGCTTAAAATTCGACTTGTTAACCCGCTGGCAAAACCGTGAAATCGTTGCAGGCGACGTGTGGCAAAAGCTCGCAAGCTGTTCAATGCTTAAATCAGCAATTTGATTAATATGCTGTAAAATATAGAGGGCAATAATGGCATCCGTAAAGGCGTAATCATTTTTTTGCTCAATACATTTTTGTAAATTAGAATAGAAATCATACATCGGAAAACACCCTTTTTATGTTTAATTATAGCGTGATAACGCTCACTTGTCGAGTTATTCTAAGCCTAAATATTCACGCATCTCCGTTTTATGCAAAATTGCTTTGTTGCCATAGATTATTTGGACACCGTTGGCAACAACAACAATCCCACTTGCCTGTAATTCTGCTGCCAAATTACTGTGATTAGCAACCAGACTATTATTAGCAAGTGTCAGTCGAAGCCTTGTAAAACAGGCATCAACTTGCAAAATATTAGCAGCTCCTCCAACAGCTTCAACGATTTTGATAATTAATTCAGCTGTTGTTTGGGCTGTTGTTTCCACTGCTGGTAAAGTGGTAGCTTCACGCCCGGGTGTTAATAAATTAAAGCGCTGGATACAAGTTTTAAAGATGAAATAGTAGGTTGCAAAGTAGCCAACACCTAAAAGGGGGAGCCACATCCAATTTGACCCCTTATCAGCCTGTAAAATCCCATTAAAGATAAACGAAATCAAAGGACCGCCAAAACCAGAAGTACCGGCAATATTAATTTCCAGTAAATAGGTGAAAAGATAAGCAAAACCTGATAGGACAGCATGGACAACGAATAATACCGGTGCTACAAACAAAAAGCTATACTCCAAGGGCTCCGTAATTCCCATTAAAGCAGCAGGAATAGTTGCAGCAATCATCAGCGTTGCAATATTTTTTTTGTGTTGTGATTTAGCGGTGTGGTAAATTGCCAGAGCAGCTCCAGGTAAACCAAACATGGCAAACAAAGTCTTCCCATTCATCACAAACCGACTAACACTAATATCAAACAGCGCATCGGGCGTATTTAAAATTGCCGTGTAAATATTAACTGCCCCCTCATACTGTGTCCCCCCAACATCCATTACGCCACCTAAGGATGTAAAGAAAAAGGGCAAGTAAATAAAATGATGTAAACCAAACGGTAATAGCAACCGCTCAGCTAAGCCATAAAAGAATGCACCAAAGGCCCCGGTTGCAATAATAAACGTCGATGCATAATTCAACAACTGCTGAATTGGCGGGAAAATAAAACTTAAAAGCACCCCTAAAAAACTAGAAGCAACAATCGTAACGGCTGGTACAAATCGCGTGCCATTGAAAATTGAGAGCAGCTGCGGCAACTGGATTTTATAAAATTTATTGTGTAAATAGGCAACAAGTAAACCAACAATAATCCCCCCAAACACGCCAGTATCAAGCGTAAGCACCCCTAAAATTGCCCGCTGCCCCGTCAACAGATTTTTGGGATCAATGCTCCCAATGGCTGTTAGGAGCGTACCCATCACCGTATTAAGCGTCATAAAGCCTAGAAATCCTGATAAAGCAGCAGTCCCCTTCTCCGACTTGGCAAAACCATAAGCAAGCGAAATGGTAAACAGGACAGCAATATTATTATTAACAACATTTCCCGCATCGCGCATCAACTTGAAAAACAATGAAAAAAAGGGATTAGCCAACAGCGGCGCAACTTTCAACATACTTGGATTGGTCATTGCACTCCCAACACCGACTAAAATTCCTGATATCGGTAAGAGCATAACGGGGGCCATCAAAACCTTGCCAAACCGTTGAAACCCACTTAATAACTTATCTTTATTCATTTCACACCACTCCTTATTTCGTTAAAACGGGCCAAAAATCGCCATTTTCGTTAATCAGGTCAGCTAAAATTTGCTTAGCAACCGTTGTTGAAGGCACGGTTTTGTTGATTGCTATTGCTTGGAGTGCCTTGGCATACGATTTTTCAAAGTATGCATCCACAGCCAGTGTTTCCGAGGCTAATTGATTTTCAATCAAGCCCTTATAGAAAGCGGTAATTGGTTTTTGGGAAATCGGCTCAGGCCCCCAAAAACGCAAATAGGCTGGAACTTCAACCATGGCATCGGGGGGTAAATTAGGAATAGCACCATTATTTTCAACAATAACAAGATAGCGATGCCCCAAATTATAAGCAATCGAGGCCGCAATATCAACAATGAAATCGCCAAAAACAGTAAAATCTTGCAAGGGGCTTAGATACGTTTGCGGGTCACTAAGATACAAATCATATTGCGCAAACAATTCTTTTTCGCGCCCATTAATCACCATATCAGCCCGCGTCCAATTTGGATCGGTTTGGGCAACCATATCAGCCGCATAAAGGTAATACTGCAAATAACTATTAGGTAAAAACTCACCAAAATCGGCAACAATTTGATTATACTGCTTCCATGTTTTCTGCCAATCGGGATCCTTGTGATGCTTGTCACTTGAAGCAATCATCCCGAAAGCTAAAATTTTCGCCTTGACCTCAGCCATGCGGTCGGTTCCCTCCTTATCATACAAGGCCGTAAACCAACCAAAATGATTAAGCCCAAAATAATCAGCATCTAAATCATCCCATTTCTCCAAACCGAGCATCTTGGCAAAGGAGAGCAAAATGGCAACGGGCATATCACAAATATTGATAATTTTCTCATTGTTAAAAACGCGTCTTGTCGCCTGGGCAACAATAGCAGCAGGATTAGAATAATTAAGAATCCAACAATTAGGACTCCCCTTTTTCGCCATTTCAATAATATGTAAGATTGCAGGAATTGAGCGAATCCCATAGGAAATAGAACCACCAGGCCCACAAGTCTCCTGACCAACAACGCCGTATTTAAGGGGAATCTGCTCATCAACGCGCCTCATCTCCAGCCCGCCGGGGCGAACCTGGATAAAGACAAAATCAATATCCTGATAGGCGATTTGCTCATCAGTTGTCACAATTAGCGTAATATTAGGATATGTTTTAGCAATAATTTGGTTCATAATAGCAGCAACTTTTTCAACTCTCTGGGCATCAATATCAAATAAAACAAGCTTAGAAAGCGGAAATTGCTCCCGCTTTGCTAAAAGACTCTGGATAATACCGGGAGTATGCGTACTTCCAGCCCCAACGATGACAACACGTTGTTCTTTTCTCATAGTTAACAGTCCTTTCATTTTTGGTGATGATGCCATTTTAGCATAGGCCGTTTTTTTTACGTCTTTTTTTCATAATATGAAATTTTTTTGAGTGGAGGTGCTATAATTAAGGAGAAATAAACAAAAAGGAGCAGAAAAATGATAAAAACAAGAATTCCTAATCTAAGCTTAAAACCGACAACGGCGGCCAACACGCAAACAATTCTAGACTTCATCAAAAAACTAGCAATCTATGAAAAAATGCTCCCGGAAGTCACAGCAACGACTGATGATTTAGCGGAGTCATTATTTAAGCAGAAAGCGGCAGAAGTTTTTTTGGTGGATTTGCTAGGGGAGGATATTGGGTTTGTCCTCATCACAATTAATTTTTCAACTTTTGTTGGTAAACCAGGAATTTACCTGGAAGATTTATACCTCGAACCAGACTACCGCGGACGCGGCTATGGCACCGAAATCTTCTATCAACTAGCACAACTTGCCCAAAGGCGAAACTATGGTCGAATTGACTGGGCCTGTCTAGACTGGAATACACCCGCAATCAAATTCTATGAAAAAATGGGAGCAGTTTGTCTCGATGAGTGGTCAATTTATCGCCTTGATACGGAAGCAATTGGAGCGATAATCAAAAAGGAGGAAAAACGATGAAAGCACTAAAAACAGTTGTTTTTGATATGGATGGAACAGCGCTAAATGAACAAAAGCAAATGGATTGCTTATTAGTTAAGCATGCAAGCAAGCTAAAAGAAGCAGGCGTGCAATTAATTATTGCAAGTGGTCGCTTGGATTACATGGTTTTTGATTATATGGATGAGCTTAAATTAGCAGCGAATACGCCGATTATTGGCTGTAATGGTAGTACCATAACGTATAAAGGGGGAAAAGAACCCCTCTATGTTGCACGGCTGGAACCAAAACCACTACAACAGCTGATTGCTAAGGCGTGTGAGTTGAACCTAATTTTCCATGTATTCACCCTCCAAGGACTAGTTGGTCTAGAAAATGCCGGGAGGCTTGCTTATTATCACGGAGCAAACGCGCAGAAAGCTAATCAAAATCAGGTTCCAATTTTTATTGGGGCAGAATTTTTGACACCCGAGGCACTTAAAGATGCCGTCAAGTTCTTGCTTGTTACAGACAATAAAACGGCCTTTGAACTATTTAGAGAATTCGCCACAAGTCTAGGATTAGATGCCGTCCAATCGGGGGATGAATTATTAGATGTCATGGCAAGGGGGAATAATAAAGGAAATGCCTTGCACATATTAGAGCAAAAAGGAATTATAGACAGGGAATCAACCCTTGTTTTTGGTGATAATTATAATGATATTGAAATGTTTGAATGGGCAAAATATCCAATAGTGATGGAAAATGCCACATCAGAAATCAAGAAATACGCTCGTGAAATTTGTGTGAAAAATGAACAAAATGGGGTTGGAAAATATGTGATCGAAAAATTAAACACGGTTTTAAAAAGATAAAGCGATTTGATTGCACAAAGTCAAAATCAGCGTTATAATAATAACATATCCGCTATGAAGAAGATGGATAAAATTTTTTAGGAGGTCATAGACGATGACGAAATTATTAGTATTACTAGGGAGCCCGATGGCACCGGATTCAAGCAATAGCGCGAAAGCTGCGATGCACTTTGTGGAAGAATATAGAAAAGCTAACCCAGAGGATGAAGTTGAAATTGTTAAAATATTTGATAATAAAGTTTCAACATTATCACCAACAGTTTTAATGGGAAGCCCAGTAGAAGCTGATATGGAAAATTTAGCAAAAAGGGCAGCAGTTTTAGCTAAATTTAAAACAGCCCAAAAAGTTGTCTTAGCAGCACCAATGTGGAACTTCTCATTACCTGGTTATGTTAAAGAATATATTGATTGTTTCTTTGTAGCGGGTGAAACATTTAAATATCTTAGCGAACCAGATGAAAATGGTAAAATTGTTGCTGGTCTTGCAGCAGGCAAGAAAGTCTTGCACATCCAGGCAACAGGTGGTTTTCACAAAGGAACGCAAGCAGATATTGGTCGCGCAATGATTAAGCAGATGTTTGATTTTATCGGAATTGATCATGTTGACTATGTTGCGGTAGAAGGTGCAGCGATTCCAGGAATGTTAACACTAGACAGTGCAAAAGCCGAATTAACAGAATTAGCAAATAAATTCTAAAATGTCATCATTTAAGTAAAAAAGTGTCGTATAAAGTGCGGCCCTTTTTTTATTTGAAAAAATTGTATTAAAAAGAGCATACAATGTTGACATTGTCTTATTGCCATGGTACAATACCTACAGAATAAAAAAAAGATATGTGGAGGTGATGTTATTTGGAAAGCTTTGATGGTAAACTACCCGTGTATTTACAGGTAGTTGATTTACTCTTTACCTGGATTGTTTTAGGGCAACTAAGTCCAGGAGATCAAATTCCAACAGTACGGAAGCTTGCAGCAGATTTGGGTGTTAATCCTAACACAGTTCAAAAGGCTTTACAGACATTAGAAGAACGAGGCATAGCAACAGCAGTTGTTGGTCGCGGGCGCTTCATTACGGAGGATGGTAATTTGTTAATAGAAGTACGCGATGAAGTTATTACAAAGCAAGTAGCAAAATTTGTGGAAAAGATGAAAATTTATTCCTTAAGTGAAGCGGAAATCACACAAAGAGTTCATCAATACATCAAAGAAAGGATGGGGGATTAATGTTGGAAATTACAGATTTGACATATGCTAGCCAAAATCAAGTCATTTTAGCAGATATCAACCTAACAATTGAGGCGGGTAAAATCTATGGCTTACTTGGTGCTAATGGTGCGGGTAAAACAACCCTACTACAGCTAATCGCTGGCTTTTTAACAGCAAATGATGGGCAAATAACAGTCGATGGCAGTGTCAAACGACGAACATTATTAGAACATGTAGCCTATATGAACAATGAGTTTTACTTGCCCAAGTCATGGACAATTGAGCGTGTGGTTAGATTCTATGAGCAATCAGCAGCACGGTTTAGCTATGAAATAGCAGGAAGGATGATAGTTTCCTTAGAAATTGATATGACCAAGAAAATGAAAGACCTATCGCGGGGGGAAAAAGAAAGAGTTTTACTCATGCTAACACTCTCACAAAAAGCAAAACTTTATTTACTTGATGAGCCCTTAACGGGAATTGACATGATTACACGCGAAGAAATTATTCGAAATTTACTAACATTTACAGAAGAAAATGCAACAATTATTATTGCAACACATTATATTGAAATTTTTGAACTCCTCTTTGACGAAGCACTTTTTCTTAAAGATGGTGGCGTTATGGACCAAGTTGACTGTGAAAATCTCCGTGAGGAACAACAACTTACATTAAGTGAGTATTATGTCAAAACACACAGGGGGAGGAAAAGAATATGGTGAAAATGTATTGGAAGCTCAACAAAAGGACGTATTATCAATTAGCAATATTGGGACTAGCTTTAGCAGTTTTCATGTATTTTCTAGGGCGATTTATTCAAGACCCAGCAGAACAAGAAGTGCTATTTTCCGGAATAGTTCTTGTTGAAAAAAATATGACGGGAACAATTGCAGTACTATTGAGTGGTGTTATTCTAGGTGCAGTAGGACTAGCTGCAATATTAATAGAACTATATTTACTCATGAAGCCGTTTGTGACAAAACAACTAGCACAAGTTGTTATGATGGGACAGGATGTTGAAAAATTCATCGGAATACATATAATACTTGTATCGGGTATCGGACTAGCTATGAATCTAGGAGTAGGGTTCGTTGCTAAAAACCAAGAAAAGTTAGCTGAAATAGCAATTTCAAGTTTAGGATATAGTGCAGCAGTATTGTTAATACCGTTACTTTATTGTAATAGTAGGCTATTACCACGGAAAAGTGATCAAATTCGGAAAGTAGCAATTGTTAGTTTTACGCTATTAGTAATATTATTATCACTTATTATTAAGTTGCTCCCCATGATAATATCACTTGCAACAGCACCAGAATTTGCAAACTTAGTATCGCCTAATAGTTTAGAGGTAGCATCAGCAAGCAAAGAAGTAATCACATACTTAGAATTCCCATATGAAAGAGTAACAAATAATATTGGAAGTCTTGTTAGTATAGTATTAGCAAGCTGGGCTTATTATTCATTAAAAGTAAAAAACAATTTTATCATCAGACTATAATAAAAGGAGAAAATAACATGAACGTAAAAAAAGGAATTATCATTGCCATTGTCATCGCAATTATCGGAGTAGGAGGTTTTATCGCATACAACCAAATTTTGGGGCAAGTGGTTACTGACGCTAAAGAAATAGAGACAACAACAATTGAAGATAATCAGACAAAAATCATCTTAAATGGAACCGTGGAAACAAAGCAGAGTGAAACATTTAATTATGACTATGAAACCTATGGGAGACACATATCAACGCCAGTTACACTAGGTAAATACGTAAACAAAGGTGACATCATTGTTGAATCCTCAAAAAAAGATTATAAAGCACCATTTAATGGCTATATTACAGAATTAAATGTTGATGCAGCATATGCACAAGCAAAAGAGGCAGACAAGGATGAAGTTGCCATAGTAAAACCTGAAGTACTCTACACAATTGTTAGTAATGAGTACTTCATCGATACCAAAGTAACAGAATATGAAATAGCGCGGCTACCTAAAAAGCAAAAGATTACGTATAGTATAAGAGCAAAAGATGCTGATGTTTACTATGGTGCATCAACAAGGCTGCTTTCATCAGCACCACTTGTTGATGGTTCAGCAGCTGGACAAACTAAAAGTGATATTACTTCCTATGCGCTAACACTAAACATGTTAGAAGGAAAAGATAAGGCAAGAGTTGGTAATCACGTGACAATTAAAATTGAAGATAGCGAACCAACGCCACTAATTATTCCTGAAAAATTGACGGTTAAAGAAGATGGGAAAGTCTTCGTTTACACTTATAAAGAAGATAAAGGCATAGGAATCGGGTCATCCATAAAATTAGAAATAAAAGGTAAAAGTGTAGCTACGGGATTCCAAGTAGAAAGTGGACTAGTAGCAGGGGAACAAGTAATTACAACAGAAGTAGAATCGCTCAGCAATGGTGGCTTGGTGTTTAAAAAGTAATAATGAAAACAAAAAGAAAAGAGGTGCAGTGATGATTGAATTGCAAAATATTATTAAAGAATTTAAAAATGGAGATCATGTCACCAGAGCGCTGGACAACATCAACACAACAATTAAAAAAGGTGAATTTGTCGCAATTATGGGGCCTTCAGGATCAGGGAAATCAACAATGATGAATATCTTAGGATTATTAGATAATCCAACCAAAGGCAATTATTTACTAAACGAACAGAATGTTGCAAAATTAAGTGAAAAAGAGTTTGCTAAAATTAGAAATAAAGAAATTGGGTTTATCTTTCAGTCGTATAATCTGCTTAAACGACTGTCAGTCTATCGTAATGTTGAACTTCCACTGATTTATTCGGGTATTCCCAAAAACCAGCGAAAAACGCTAGTTTTTGAGGCCTTAGAACGTGTTGGTTTAAAGCAAAAAGCAAACAACAAGCCAAATCAATTATCAGGTGGCCAAATGCAGCGTGTTGCAATTGCGCGGGCCTTGGTAACCAAGCCAAGTTTTTTACTTGCTGATGAGCCCACAGGGGCATTAGATCAGAAGACGGGAAAAATGGTATTAGATTTATTTATAAAACTCCATACAGAGGGTGCAACAATCATTCTAGTTACACATGATGCAAAGGTTGCAACAGTTGCCAATAGAACAATTGAAATACTTGATGGTAAAGTAAGAGGTGAAAATTAATGGGGATTTTTGAAAACATTAAAATGGCATTTATTTCCATTTATGATAACAAGCTACGTAGTTTCTTAACCATGATTAGTATTATTATTGGAATTGCTTCAGTTATTGCAATTGTCTCAATTGGGCGAGGTGTAACAAGCACCCTAATGGATTCATTCCTAGCGGGAACCAATGGCCAAATGGTATTAAGCTATAGAGAAAAACCACGAAAAGAGGGTGATAATTCACTTGCGGGAGATAATTTGTACGGAACCGTGAAAAAAGATGTCTATACTAATCGACAGGTAGAGGACCTGGAAGCGGTAGAAGGTGTAAAAGCAGTTATTAAAACAAATTCAGCTATAAATCAAACTGCAAGTTATCGCGAAAAAGAGGTAAAAGACCAGACAATCGAAACCATCATGAATGAACAGGGACTCTTAAAAAACCAGAAAATTGTCGATGGACGAATATTTAGTCCAACAGAGTTTAGTAAAGGAATTCAAGCAGTCGTTATTCACGAAAAGTCAGCTAAAACAATGTTTGGACTAAGTGCCAATGCGATCGGAAAAGAAATAATTATTAACAATAAAATATTTTCGGTTGTGGGTACGTACAAATCAATATTTGATGGACAAGACGAGAGTGGTAGACCAGAGGAAATATTTTACTTGCCTTATAATTCATGGGTGTCTTACGCTGGAAAAGAAGAAATTCATCAGCTAGCAATTGAACCAGAAAAAGGTGAGGACCTCAAGGCCTTGGGAGTTAGAGCAACAAAAGCATTGGATGCAAATAAACTAGTTACAGGTGTCTATGAAGTAATGAATTTTGATTTCATTTTAAGGCAGACTGAAGAATTTCTAAAAACAATGACATTATTTGTAACAATGATTGCAGGAATTTCACTGCTTGTTGGTGGAATTGGTGTAATGAACATCATGTATGTATCAGTTGTAGAAAGAATGCATGAAATTGGTTTAAGAAAAGCAATAGGAGCCAGTGGTGCTCAAATACTATTTCAATTTTTAATCGAATCGGTGACACTAACCACGGTAGGTGGATTGATTGGGATAATAATAGGATTATTGGGTTATGGACTAGTCTCCCAATTTGTGGGCTACAGCTTTGTTGTCTATACCGACGTTATTTTAGTTGGTGCCAGCTTTTCAATGGGAATTGGATTACTTTTTGGGACACTACCAGCAGCCAAAGCAGCCAAAATGCCACCAATAGAAGCATTACGAAATTTATAGAAGAAGAGGAAAGAAAATTATGAAAAACAAACAAACAATTCAAATCTGTACACTTATATTTATTATAAGTGCAATTATTAATCAATTAGGTGCAATCGTTATGATGTCCGAGATACTTGGTCAAATTATTTGGCTAATCTCAGTGATAGCTTACATCCTATTATGGATAAGTTACAGTATTAGCCGAAAAATAAGCAGTAAAAGTACGAGTTATTTAGGAGTACTACTACTAATACTTACGTTAGAAGCAGTTACTATTAGATTTGGATTTGACCTATGGATGGGCAGCCAAATCAGCAAACTAGGACCCGCTGCAGAAACAATAACCGACCTTTCTTTACACATCCCTAATTATGCATCAATTACAGGAGCAATAGCGATAATTTCAGTCGTTCTCAACATTATTTACATTGCAATAGCGGTCAAAATATTATTAAGCAACAAGGATTCAAAAGTCGAAAACGAAAGTGTAGAACTCTAAGCAAAAGCCTTAAGACTTACTTTTTTTTAAAAAAAAGGCGGGTGAAGGAAGTAGCAAAGCAATTGATACGAAAACACCAACAGGCGATTATAGATCGAAGACAGCAGTAGAAAAAAGTATGAGTTGGTCAATATTTGAATAGATATGGAAGGGTATGTAGAGCCATATATTGGAAAATCGCAGGCACCGTTCTGTGGGGGGCTAGCAGACTTGCTCTCAGGAAACAAAGAAATAAAAGGAAGAGAGGAAGTCGAGCTAGTCTACTTGACGAATAGTTATGACGAAAATAAGAGATTTAAAGAAATTTACTTGGCGTGATCCGGTTTATATTGGTGGCTATTTTGTAATCCAAATGATCGTGGCTATTGTTGGTGTTGGCACTGCCATTGTGAGTGCCAGGGTAGCAGGAAAAGATATGACAACTTTGGCCAATATTACAGAAGCCTCATCATCCGCACTTATTCTAATTATGACGGTCTCAGGGTTAATGACATTAGGCTTAGCCGGGATGCTCTATCATAAATTTATTGTCAGTGAAATAAAAGCATTTGCTAAAAATTGGAAAAAATTGTGCCTCTATATCCTAGGTGGCTATATTTTAACACTGGCTGTGACGAGTGCTTTAGAGCTATTCATCAAAATTGATGTTTCAGAAAATCAGCAGGTGATTGAAAAAATGCTGAAAAATTCATCAATGGGCGAATTGATTCTGCTCCAAATAAATATCGTCTTCTTCGCACCAATTGTCGAAGAATTCTTGTTACGCAAGGCATTATTTGGAAGCTACAAGCATCATAAAATTGTTGGACCAATCATGTTAGTTGTTTCATCCTTGATTTTTGCGGGCATGCATTATGCTGGAAGTGGGACACTACTAAGCCTACTGCCCTATTTTGTGATAGCGGTGGCAGCAGCAGGAATGTATTGGAAAACGGACAACTTCATCGTCCCAATAGGTATCCACTTTGTCAATAACTTGATAGCAACAATCCTCTTAAATTTTTTAATTTAAGATTAGATATGTTATAATAGGTGTTATAGCAAAACAAAGGGGCGAGAAGATGAATTACAAGGTAATACTCAATCGAATTACAGCAGGACTTAGCATGGTATATGCAGGAGTTGCAACAGGAGCATTCACTAAATTAAATGATTTTATCAACAAAAATCCAGACTTTACAAAATTTTCTCAACAAAGGCAGCTTGAAAGCTTTGATGCGATGTTGTATATCGCGCTATTTTCAATGTTTATCCTTGGTCTATGCTTATTAGTCCTAGGAATTATCACATTAATTACAAATAGTAAACTTCCGAAGGGTAATAGAGGCAAAGCACTAGGGATTCTTGCATCAATTATGACAATAATGGGATTCCTTATTGGACTAGTCCCAATTATTTCAACAATCTACATTGTAATTACAGCAATTTGTTACTTTATTTCAGCACATTTAATAGCACTAACAACAGCAGAACAAAATGAATAAAAAGACTCTCATTGTCTAAAAAAGGGGACAAATCAACAAAAATCAGACTAAAATAGAAAAACAGTAGGCAACAATAACAAGTATTTGTTATTATTATTGCCTACTGTTTTTTTTGGGAAATAGTTGTTAATTTTGAGGTGTTAGTGTGATAATACCTAATTCAATGCCGCGAACTATAGCACTAAGTGCTGAATTGACACCTAATTTTTCATTAATTGTTTGAATATGATTATAAACTGTTCGCCGGCTAATTTGTAAATCCTGAGCAATTTCACCGGGCTTATCACCATAGGCAAGATACTGCAAAATTTCGCTTTCACGCTTAGTTAAAGCAGTAGTTGTCGTCGTATACTTAGGAAAAATTATATTTCCCGCCGCAACCAAATTAAGATTTTTGACTAAATTGCTAATTGAAACACTTTTATCAATAAAGGCACGTGCGCCAATGCGGATTGCTTGATTATGGTACTCGACCAAATCATAACCGGACAAAAAGACAACATTCATTTTAGGGAAAGCCTCTAGGACCTCAGTTGCAACTTGCAACCCGTTATACTCACCCATTCTAATATCAAGTAACAAAATATCCGGCTTATTCTTCGCTAAAATTTGTAAAATATTTTCAGGACTCGTATAAGAGACAAATGACGTAATATAGTTTTTTAACGCAATTTCGAGACTCTTAGAAAATAACTCGTGATCATCAAATAACATGATATTCATAATATAAAACCTCCATTAGTTTATTGGTAATTTAATTTCGACATATAAGCCGCTTTGATTTTCGGCGATCTTATTTTCAATGAGGAAAGTCCCCTTTAGAGAACTAACTTCTTGCTTAATAGAAAGAAGGCCAAAATTATTGTGACTAGCCTGATAATTAGAAATGCGTTCAGAGTCAAAGCCCTTCCCATCATCGGAAACAACAACAGTCAAGTAATTCTGATTTGAAGTTAGAGAAACAATAATTAACTGCGCATCAGCATGTTTAATCGCATTTTGGACAAGCTCCTTAACCATCCTAAAAATAGATACCTGCAATTCAATTTTAATTTCCGACTCATAATCATTTTTCGAATCGAACAAAATCTCGACATCGTGTTGCTGGGGAGCGCTCACCTGCAATTTATCAAGCAACACGCGCAAACTCTGTTCTAGACCTAAATCAGAGAGTGTAGAGGGATAAAGTTCAAACATTTTATCACGCAGAGACATATTTAATGTTTCATATGTTGATAAAATAAAGGACTTAACATCCAGCTCAGGAGTTGTTAATGACTCTGTCAGGTTTTTCATTGCTAAGATTAACTGTAACACATCATCATGCAAATATAAAGCTAAACTTCTCTTTGTCGTTTCAACTTTATGGGTGAAATTAATATTAAAATGTTCATCATAGGTCAAATTAGGTAACTGAAGATATTTCTTTTGATTATGGTATAAAATCTCAGCGGTTTTCAAAGTTTTAGCAATCGTCTTTGACAACTCCAAGATCGTCATAATATCATTAGGCGTAAAAGGACTACCATCAATTTTATTCCCCAAAAGCAAATACCCGGAAGTAATCCCATTATAATTAAGATTAAAGGTTAAAAAAGCCTGATCATTAATAACGATATGCTCCCTCTCAAGCTTTTCGAGCATTGGCAGGATAGCGGAAAGGGGCGTCCCTTTTAGCTTGCCTAATTGTTCAAGGATATAGAAATGATGTTTCTCCTTCCAAATCAACATCACCGCATCAGTAGGCATCTGATTTTGGATTAGCTGGATGCAAATATCGTATAAAGACTCAAAATAGCTATCGTAGGTCACCTGCTGAAAAATTTCTAGTCGCTCATGTTCGAATGTTTCTTGAAGTTTGTGGATGGATTGAAGTTGCTTTTTGGAGAAGTAGTTTTGGAAGAGGCGAA
>JBOFTV010000043.1:0-31146 GCA_051652245.1 Culicoidibacterales bacterium
TGTACCTCCTCAAGAGACTTAAAGTTTGCTAAAGCCTGTTCAATTGCTTCATCGCTTGGTGAAACCATATTTTCTAAAGAATGTTCCATGTGAATATATTCTTTGTAATTTAATTTTTTGTTCTGTATTTCATAAATTTCTATTAATTCTGTGTTATAATAAATTTGAATCTTACCTTTATAAATTCGGAGTTCTAACTCCTTTGATTTATAAAAAGATGGTACTGCATAAAAGCAATTTTTATATTTGATAAGTGAATCAAGTGTTGCTTTTACTGTGGTGAACTTCATTTTGTATTGAGAACAGATGCTGTCCGACGGGAGTGGAAGTAACTGTTCTTTTTCTTTTTCATATAACAAGGTGAGAAAGAAGTCCTTTTCAAAAGAGAAAGTGAGTTTGAAATACTCAACACAGATACAAATGAGAATGGCTTAATAGAAATTTATCTGGAGGAGAAGAAGTAATGAGTGAAGAAAAAAGAAAACCGCCCCGCTGGTTATACGAAATTCCAAAAGGGGTAACAATTGGTCACGTAGAGATAACAGAAGAGCAGAAAGAGTGGGTCCGAAAAACCAAAGCAGAGAATAGAGCGAGAGAAAAGAACGAGAAAAAATAATCGTTCTTTTTTTATATCCAAAATCGTCCGAACGTTAAGACGGTAAAAGAAACGGCCAAGTCACACAGACTATAAAAGGAAAAGGAGCAAATACAATGGAAGTAGTAGTAGATCAAGAATTACAAAATGAAGAATTAGAGAGGGTGAGGAGTTAGAAGAAGAAACCCTGGAAACCGAACAAGAACGAATTGACGCAATCGTAAGCGCGAGAATTGCACGAGAACAAAAGAAACATGAGGCGGCACTTACAAAAGCAGTGGCTGATGCAAGAGCAGAAGAACAACGATTGGAACAAATGAGTGCAAAAGAGCGTGAAAAGGCTCTTCAAGAAGAGTATGCAAAATCCTTGTTATCTATGACAGAGGCTATGCTTCGAACAAACTATTTCAGGCTCATGTGGACAAAGACATTGCCTGTCTTTTCCGTCTGAAAACAAAATTCAATACGCAAATAGATGCCCTTCCTCTAGGCGAACATTTTATTACTATTGGAGAAACGAGTGTGATTCAACTTAGGATACTAAAATTTAATATTGGAAATGGGACACTTGCAACAACACTCCTAGATTTAACAATCAGTAGCTCGCTATTTAAAGAATTGTATTTTATGCGATGGGGTGTTGAGACTTTCATTGATGTCATCAAGAACAAACTTGAACTTCATAATTTCTCTGGAAGGACAATTGAAGCCCTCGAGCAAGACGTTTATATTACACACATTCAATCACTTCTATTGTATGTGTGGGTTGATGATGGAGACACAAAAATCGAACAAAAAAAAGAGGCTCTCTATCAAAAAAAAATGAATCTAAATCATGCTGTTGGTGTATTGTCTGACAATATATTAGGTCTATTGAAAGGCAAAAAAATAGCTTCAATCATATTAGCTATGACTGAAGCAACCATTAGAATAATAATCCCTGTTATGCCAAATAGGCAGACCAAGAGAATGTCCTATTCACGAGCAACAAAATACCACCAAAACTGCAAATCAACAGTATAAAATTAGAATTAAGTCAATTCTAATTCTTTTAGTATGCCGTTTTTTTCTAACAAAACAAGTATATCATACAATTCCCTCTATTTTCTGATTTTTTTGGATGTTTTATCAAGAAACAGCCGACTCAATAAATGGAAAGATTGCTAATATGACAGCTAAAACTGTTCAGGCATTCGAGGGGAAACGCGTAAAAGCGGTAGAGTCCATTGAAAAACTAAAAAACAGTGGTTTAGGTATAACTGAGGAACAGTACAAAGTAATGCTCGAAAAGGCAAATTTGCACACCGATGAGGCAATTAGAATATCACGTGTTAAGGTTAGGATTATTAACTGGTAATCAATTATCTGTTTAGCTAAAAACATTGGAAAAAAATAGTAAGTAGCTGTGCTGATGGAATCATTAAAAGTCTTGGAAAAGAAATTGATAAATCACAAGATACGAAATAAAAATGTAGCAAGAAGCTGCTATAAAATGATAGGGTAAGTAAAATATCAGCAACTAAAACACTAAATATTGATATACTCATGGTAATATTTTTGATTTCAAATTATGGTTATACAATAAATTAAAAGAAGAACAATAAAAAAAGAATCGCTAAAAACTAAAATATGTTATAATTAAAGTAGATTCTAAAGCATTAAAATAAGGAGGGCAAATAGATGAATGAAACAAGTAAGAAAATTGGCGTCTTCCTATCTGATTTAGTAATTATTATTGGTGTCTGTTTACTGTTGACGCAATTCGTTTTTTTTAAAGGAACTGTGGTGGGGGCTTCGATGGAGCATACTTTGCATAATGGGCAGCAGTTAATTATTGATAAAATAAGTTATCGTGTAAGTGATCCTAAAAGATTTGATATTGTGGTGGTTCACTTTCCAGGTGAGGAGTCGGATTGGGTTAAGCGTGTAATTGGCCTCCCGGGAGAAAAAGTTGAGTACAATAATGGTGAGCTGTCTATAAATGGTAAAATTATTGACGAAGATTTTCTTTCTCCGGGTGTCATTACAAGAGCTTTTTCAACGGATGAAGTTTTGGCGGGAACAAATAAAGTAATCCCTGATGGTGAATACCTGGTATTGGGTGATAATCGAAATAATAGTAAAGATGGTAGGGTAATGGGAACAATTAAGAAAGATGGGATCCTAGGTGTTGCCCGAATTAGAGTATTTCCATTTACAGAAATTAGTATATTATAATAGAAAATACTTGAATAAATCAATTCAAGTATTTTTTTTGTCAAAAAAAGGAGAATGCTTCGAAAAAATAAGTGTAGCATAAAAATGTTATCAGGAAGGACGATATCATGAAGAATTTTTTTTTAACAGTTATGACCGAATCGAAGAAGGATGTATACACGCAAAGTGCACAAAAGGCCTTTAAACCAGTTATTGACATCATTGAAGCGTTGTTAAAAGGCGCAAGACCTTTTATTGTGGTACTCACAGCTTTAGCAATTATCATTCAATTATTGAAAGTGTATCAGCAATTTAATTCAGGTAAAAATATGCAAAAATATTTATTTAATATCCTAGGGATTTTACTCTGTGCCACCCTAATTTTGACCTACAATGTCTGGCTAATTCCGATTCTTAAGAAAGTTGCGGGAATCTGATGGACACAACAACGATTGTCATTTTATGGGATGAAATATTTGAGAAAATTATCCAAAGGTTCAATGAAACAACTGCTACTTTTTGGGAGAAAGCATTGCCACTCATTTTTGAAAAAGCAATCTTACTCCCACTCAAACAGTCCGTGATTTCTGCAAATACCCTCTTAATTTCCTTATTAGATAACCCATATACCTTTATTTTTTGGACGGGGCTTGTTGAACAAATATTAAATTGGATGTATCTGATGTTATTAGTGTTTATTATGTGCCAATTTGTCATCGAATTAATAAAAAAAATAGCCAATCATATCGTCAATGAGGATAGCCCCAAAACAATGAGTTACCCGCTTAAGCGATTTATTATTCTGCAATGCCTGCATTTTATTGGTGTACCACTATTAAAAGTTATCATCGAAAACTATGCAAGTTGGTTACAAACAATTCATGGTCTGATTACACAGCAACAGAAGTTTAGTGCTAAAATTGATTTTTCACTAATTCAATTAGGTAAAGAAAATTTGTTGCTAGAATGTGTTGGCTTAATATTAATTATGTATTTGTTAATTAAGCTACTGATTCAGTTTATGCAGCAGGGTGTATTTTTACTCTTTTATTTTATTAAATGCTATGCAGAATTATTTTATCAAGAGCAGGTTATTAATATCTTCTTACCACTAAAAATGTTATCGATGAGAATTTTTATTGTCTATGTTTTTCAGCGAATGCTTGTCATTGAAGCGTTGAAAGTGACGGATGGATTTATTAGTGGTACAAAACTATTAATGATTATTGCTTTGTTATTTACAGCAGTAGAGTTACCAAAATTTTTTAAAAAGGAGTTAAAATATGATTAGTGGAGATGGAAATAGAGTAGGGGAACAGCAACATTTTTTTTTGATTATGCCCTTAATTTTTTTATATGGTTTTAAGTGGGGCGAATGGCTGTTGATTATTATTTTTTTTGTGGTAGGCGTGTTAGAAAAGGTGTATTTGACGACTGATTTTTTTATGTATTTGAGTGTGGGGTGGACATTGTTTTGTTATCGTCCATTTCTATTGAATGAAAATTTGTGGCAGGTTAGCAAACGCTTGTTTTTATATCTTGTTTGGGAAAGGCAAAAATATGAGTGAGTGTAAAAGTCTTTTTTGGTATCCAAGGGAGGCTAATGATTTAATTTTTAACGAGGTTACCAAGGTAAGCTATCAGCCAGTGTTGCTAGTAAGTGAACAAACCTCTTATTATCAGACAGAAATAACGGTGACAAATAGCGTTCATAGTGCTTCTGCGCAAGTGACATTAAAAGGAACGGAAATTCAATTTTTCCCAACATATATATACGAAAAAAGAAAGTATACTAGCATGTATGCCTTTGATTCTGTCAATAGTTTAGAGCAGTTAAAAGAAGGGCTATTTTGGCTAATTCAACAAAATGATATCGAACTAGCTGTGTTTATATCACCGGTAAATAATCTCAACATCCACAAAAAAATGACAAATGCGATGAATTTATTGCAAAGTTTTGATACCGGTAATAGCGCTTATGTTAGAACGTACTATGAGTTTCAAAAAGAACAATTAAAGGTTGCACTCGAAAAATATATTTCGAGTGTCGACGAACTCTTTATGCTCCAATTTTTCATAAAAATTCAGGCTAAAAGTAGGGGGAAATTAGTGCTTCGCCGGGAGGAAATATTACGCTATTTATCTTTGCGAACAATTAGATTTAAAACAAATATGTTTAAACAGCGAAGCCTGTTTTTACTTTTTTCAAGTACGTATATTATGCCCCAAAAAGAACAAATTATTCTACTATCAAGCGAAGCACTAGCTAGCATTTTTCCCATTGGAAAAAAAGGTCTTTATGATGAAAAAGGAGAAAAAATTGGGCATGATTGTTATAACAATCCAGTATTTTTAAATCTGTGGCAGCAAGATGGTGTACGGACGAATCACAACTTTATCATTTTAGGGCAATCTGGACAAGGAAAGAGTAATCTTGTAAAACAACTGCTCCAAGTAAGTAAGAATGTAGAAATTTATTTAATTGATCCAGAAGCTGAATATGAAATTGATGTAGAAAAGTTAGGCGCTTCAAGGTATGAATTAGCGATAAATTGTCTTTTCTCTGAAAATATAACATTTTATGATGATATTGAAGATACACTTGATTTCTTGTGCCATCATTTTACGTTGCAGACAGATGCCGGATATAACTTACAGCAATTATTCAGACAACTGTTACTAAGTTATACCCAAAAAGAATATAAAACACTCGATTTTTTCCCCGTTTTCCTCGCAGATATTCCTAATTTGGATAAAACAATTTCATATTATATTACCGACCTCCTTTCGAAGGATGTTGTCGAAAAAGACACGATTGGTAATAGTAAAGTGCATCATTTTATCTTAAACAAAGTAATTGATATTTCGAATAAGCAGGTAAATATTATTTTGTATGAAACCCTATACTTTATTTGGAAACAGTTAAAAAATAATAAGAGCACTGCCAAAATGTTTGTCATCGATGAGAGTTATTTTTTATTCAGCCGCGAAAATTATGTTGTTGCCCAGCTCCTAAGAAATATTGTTAAGCGAGCACGAAAATACAATGTATCAGTGGGGATAATAACACAAAATATCATTGATTTAGATGACTATAACATTAAAAACTTATTGGCACCAATTTTTGATAATTGTACTTATAAATTTATTTTTTACCAAGGGGATGAGGATTTAGCAAAATTAGCGAAAATTTCTAATGTTATTGCAAGTGCTACTCGTGACATTAGACGGTTAAAAAGGGGGGAGTGCCTACTTGTAGTAGGCCAACGATATGGGAAAATATTTGTCAATCAAACAAAGTAAAAAGATGATATTTCTGTTTATCATCCTATGTTTTAGCACTAGCCCACTAGCGTTATTTGCCCAGCAATATGAATTGAAGTGCTATAAAGACAGCCTACGCCTGTATTATTGTGGCGGGGAAAAACAAGCAGAAAGAGGAGAAGATATTTTTCTAAGTCCGGTCGAAAATCCAACTTATACTGCTCTAGCCCATGCTTATCCAGACGATTTGTTACCGCATCGAGGAATTGACTTGATTGGGAACAAAGAAATTATGGCGGCAGCAAGTGGACAGGTAGTGTTTGTATGTAATATTGCATGTTTGGGGGGATATGGGAGATATGTGATTATTTTGCACGATAATGGTTTATATACTTTATATGGTCATTTAGCGATAGTATATGTAAGTGTTGACCAAATAGTTAAAAGACAGGATCGTCAGAATGGGGATATCATCGGCATTATGGGGAATACCGGTAATTCCCAAGGCATTCACCTTCACTTCGAAGTAAGATCAAAACTTGCCGACAGTTACCAAAACCGCCTTGATCCAGTCGCCTTTTTAACAATCAGCATCAGTGAATGCAGTGATATGTTCGGGCTTGCTAGTGCATTGCAATCCAGCGTCCATAAATATCAACAGTGGTATGGAATTGAAAAATCGGGGAAAATAATTTCAAAGAAAAAGGAAATATAGAAGGAGAACATTATTCCCCCGTACTATATTTCCCAGCAGTAAAACCAGTGGATAGGGCGGCTGTAATATTATAACCGCCAGTAAAACCATTAATATCTAAGATTTCACCCGCAAAAGATAAATTAGTTACTAATTTAGATTTCATTGTTCGTGGGTCAACTTCTTTAAGTGGGATGCCACCATTTGTTACAAAAGCTTGCGTAAATCCACGTGTATCATAAACGGAAAGGGGAAAAGCTTTGACCATGATGAAAATTGCCAACAATACGGGTGCTGTAAGGTGCTGGGGGTGTTGGTCAATGATATATTGAATGAGACGCTTTGGTAGCCCTAAAACTTGGAGATATGTGGCAATGGGGAGACTTTGCCTAACATAGTCAGCCTGTAAAATTTCTAATTTAATTGTTGGTAAAAAGTCAATTTCTAATTTAACAACACTAAGCTTTTCAAGCAAAGTAATAACATAAAAACTCGACCTTAATGCAGCGGGGCCAGAAATACCAAAGTGTGTAAAAAGAAGGTCGTGGGTAATTTGTTTACTAACTTTTTTGTGATTATAAATTGAAATAGTTACATCTTTAAATGAAAGACCTTGTAGCGTTTTATTTTGGATGACTTCATCATTAGAAACCAAAGGGACCTCTGCAGGAACTAGTTTTGTAATGGTGTGACCAAAGCTTTGAGCAAGTGTGTAGCCCACGCCATTTGAACCAGAACTAGGGAGACATTTACCACCAGTTGCTAAAATAATATGGTCAAAATATTCGCTGTTTTGGTTTGTAAAATAAATGAGTTGGAGGGCATTATCAATTGAACTAACGCACGTTTCCATCAAGCAGATGACACCAAGGTTGTTAATTTTCTTTTCTAAGGCCGAAACAATATCAGCAGATTTATCACTTTGTGGAAAAACCCGTAAGTGGTCCTCAATTTTTAATGCCGTGCCATTTTTAGTAAAAAAAGTCTGGATGTCCTGGCTGTTAAAATTGTGGAGGCTACTGTATAAAAACTTGCCATTTTTGGGGATGTTGAGGATGACTTGCTCATTTGATACATCAGCAGTCACATTACAGCGCCCACCACCGGTATAGCGTAATTTCTTTCCAAGTAGTGGATTGGAGTCAACTAAGGTTACTTTTGCTTGGGGATGATGTGTTTTAGCAGAGATTGCCGCCATCATGCCGGCGGGACCTGCTCCAATGATAAAAATATTTGTCATATGTTACTTCCTTTAAATTATATTTGCTTTACTTCATTATACCTAATTAGAAGCGGGAAATGAAGCAAAAAAGTACATAGTTGACGTAAATCAACTTTATCATTTTGCTAAAATATGGTATAGTATTAAAGGAAAAGAGGTGTGCTTGTGCGTTTAGATAAAATGTTATCCCATGGTGGGTTTGGTACAAGGCGAGAAGTTAAAATTTTAGTTAGGCAGAAAAGAGTAAAAGTCAACGGCACAACGATTAAAAAAGGTGATATGCAAATAAATGAAACTAAGGACATTGTCACCGTAGATGGCAATAGCTGTAATTATCAAGAATTTATCTATGTAATGATGCATAAAAAACTTGATGTTGTTTCAGCAAGGGAAGATAAGCTGCACCAAACAGTTTTTGATGACTTACCGCATCTCTACTATGACCGAAAACTTGCACCTGTTGGGCGATTAGACAAGGATGCAACAGGGTTACTTCTGTTAACAAATGATGGGAAATTAGCACATGAGTTGTTACTGCCCAAAAACCATGTAGATAAAGTATATCGCGTTATTATTAATAAGCCGCTAACCCCTGAGATGATTGATTTGTTAGAAACAGGTGTTACATTTTTAGATGGACATGTATGCATGCCAGCAAAAGTCGAGGTTACGGATGAATTAAATATGATATTTTTAACCATTCAAGAAGGGAAATTTCATCAAGTGAAGAAGATGCTATTAGCTGTTGGAAATGAGGTTCTTGCCTTAAAGCGTGTGCAAATGGGTAATTTATTACTAGATGAAGAGATTCCAGTAGGTGGCTACCGAGAGCTTACTGATGAAGAGCTAGATAAATTAAACGAAATTCGACGACCAAATCACTAATTACGAGGAAAAGAGAGAAAACTGATGAGATTAAAGAAGATTCCACATGCCACCACATTTTTACAAGAGAGTGGGCAAGTGATTTATTTAAATGATAAAATAAAACAATTAGAAGAAGTACAGGGGCAAGTCGAACTAGAAATTGGTTGTGGCAAAGGTGATTTCATCCTAGCTCGCGCCGCAGACTTTGCAGCAATCAATTACTATGCAATTGAGAAATTTGATAGTGTTTTACTTAGAGCAGTGGAAAAAAAGATTGAAGGAAATCTTGACAATATTCAGTTCATTTCGGGTGATGCTGCAGAGCTACTAACTTTATTTTCACCCGGAACATTAACAAGGATTTTTTTGAATTTTTCAGATCCTTGGCCTAAAAAGAGACATGCAAAAAGAAGATTAACATATCAAACAAAACTAGAAATGTATCAAAGTTTGCTTACTAATACGGGCGTGCTGGAGTTTAAATCAGATAATCGGACGCTCTATGAATTTACGGTCGTTGAATTATCAGAACAAGGTTGGATAATTCAGGAGTGCTCAACAAATGTTCATGACCAAAATAGTTATGTGGAAGCCAAAAAATATACGACAGAATATGAGAAAAGATTCATAGGCAAAGGGCAACAAATTTTTTATTTAAAAGCGATACCACCTAGAAAATAGGTGGAGAATCTAGCCAAATGGTTTGAACTTGATTCAAATCATTTTTTTATGAAAAACATTGGTTTAAAGGTATTATGTGGTATAATTGTCTTATGTGATTTCAGCAATTGACTGAAATTTTTTAAAGAAAAAATAAAGTGAGGTATAGATAATGGATTTTTCAAAAGAGATATTTACGCAAAAATTAGAGATTTTTTCTAATGAAGTGGGAGTTAGTGGTCATGAAGATGCCATTGCTAAACTATTGAGTACAACATTTAAAGAGCAAAACTTGTTTGTTAGACGTGATGCATTAGGTGGAATCTACGCATCTAATATTGATTTTACGCAGCCTTCAAGAAGAAAGCGCGTACTAATATGTGGTCATATGGATGAAGTTGGTTTCATGGCTAAAGAGATTTTGCCAAATGGCTTGGTAAAAGTTAATAATATTGGTGGCATCGTGTTAGAAAGTTTATTTGGTGTTCGTGTTTGCTATTTTGGCAATGGTAAGAAAGTTGGTGTTTTTACAGCTCTTCCAGCACATTTTGCTGTAGAAAATGTTATTAAAACGCGCGATTTAGCAATAGATTTCGGTTTTGAAGATGATGTAGAGGCGCGAAAATTTGGTATGAATGAAGGAACAGTGATATCATTTGACACAACATTTGTTAAAACAGCAAATGAGCACCGTTTCATAGGAAAAGCACTCGATAATCGCTATAGTTGTGCGATGCTTGCAACATTGTCGCAGACCATTTTCACGGATTTGTTTGCAAATGAAGAAATTGATGTCATTTTAGGAGCAACGGTAATGGAAGAAATTGGATTAAAAGGTGCAGAGGCGGCAATTAATATGATTAAACCCGACTTTACAATTGTGTTAGACTGTTCTCCAGCAGCCGATACCTTACCAAAAGATAATAAAAATGGTGTACTAGGAAAGGGGATGCTATATCGTTATATGGATC
Source organism: Culicoidibacterales bacterium (assembly GCA_051652245.1). Classification (GTDB taxonomy): domain Bacteria; phylum Bacillota_I; class Bacilli_A; order Culicoidibacterales; family Culicoidibacteraceae; genus BHER01. The sequence goes on from JBOFTV010000043.1 coordinate 10,470, forward strand.
GTACAATGATTATGACTGAACGTGTCAAACGTTACTTTTTAATTGTTTTAGATAAGCATAGCATTAGATATCAACCATATGTTTCCAGTGGTGGCACGGATGCAGGCCGGATTATGGAACTAAATAAAGGAATTCCAACCGTAACATGTTGTGTACCATCACGTTATATCCACAATAGTTCAGCTATTATAGATATTCGTGATGCTGAAGAAGCCTATAAAGCAATTTGGTCACTAGCACAAAATTATAAAGAAGATATCCACAATTATTTGCACTATAAAAATGAGGCTGAATAATGAAGAAAATACAAGATAATATATTTTTAGTGATGACAACAGCCATTGTATTAGTTTTAAGTGTAGTTCAAGGAATTAATTCTTTGGTAGTCCCACAGGATATTGTGCTACTTGCTAATAATTTTCCTGATACAATAAGTCAAGCATTAGAGGTTAAGCAGGGTGCTCTAACGTATGAAAATGATTATCTTACGCTAGCATTGCCACGCGGGATGCAATTGTATGCAGTTGATCAAAATAATATTAAAATAAGATCACAACAAGGATATTATGAAGCGCATACTTTTATCTCAGCTATAGATACAGTTCAATACGGGAGAAAAAAATTTCAAACCCCACAAGAATACACGCTAACAGCAGTAGATGGCACAAACTACGTTATCTTTGTTAAGGATACCAATAGTGATTACTTGTCGCTTGGACTTTTTTCAAATCGTGTTGAAATAACAACTAGGGTTCATAAAAGTAAGTTTGAACAAGCTTTACTAGAGTCTATTCAAATCATCAAAAATATCAACCCTAAAATAAATGAAGAAATGAAAATATTTATTGAAGGAAATCAAAAACCTAATGCGAGTAGTCCCTCAAGCGATGGTGGCTATGGTGAAGGACAAGGAGAAGAAGGAACACAAGAGAACAAAATCTTGTTGAATAAAAACTAGGAAGGAAATTAAGATGATTTATGTATATAATGAAATTGGATTAAATGACACGCTCCTATGTATTGCTAATAAAAAGGGAGACAGTCAAATCAAATATATAACAGTAAGCGATGTTGTTCAAATAGTAGGAAGTGGGAAGTTAATTGGATATAATATCAAAAATATATCAAAATATATTGACGTTCCTTTTACGGGTACATTATTAGAAGAAAATAAAAACTTCAATCAGAAAATAGTAAAGATAATTGAAGCAGCTTTTCCTCAATGGGGCGGAGATAAACAAAGCATAAAACAAGCTTTTGTTGTTGGTCATGTTATGTCATGTACTCCACATCCAGACAGTCAAAAATTATCAGTGTGCGAAGTTGATGTAGGCGATCAAATATTGCAAATTGTTTGTGGTGCCAAAAATGTTGCCAAAAATCAATTAGTTGTCGTGGCTAAAATTGGTTCAATTATGCCAAGTGGATTACTCATCGAGCCCGGAATTTTGCGAAAAGAACTATCAAATGGAATGATTTGTTCGGCAAAAGAACTTAATTTACCAGTTGAATTACAGAATCCGGGAATTTTAGTGTTGCCACAAGGAGCAGAGATAGGAACAGCTTTTTTTAAATATTATAATAAGGAAATGAAAAAATAATGGCGAATATTTATTTTATAGGAATCAAAGGTGCAGGAATGAGTGCGCTAGCGAATATATTAAAAGCTTTAGGGAATAATGTCGTAGGATCAGATATTGAAAGTTATGTCTTTACACAGGATGCGCTCATTAGCAATGGTATTAGAATTTTACCTTTTTCAGTAACGAACATGGAGAACAAATATGATGTAATTATAAAGGGGAATGCATTCCATGCAACTAATAATGCAGAGGTTGCATATTTAGAGCAAACAGGAATTTGCTACACCTCATATTATGAGTTTTTAGCAGCATTTTTAGGTTCATATACATCGATTGCCGTGAGTGGAACACATGGTAAAACAACAACAACAGGTTTACTTGCACAAGGGTTTTCACATGAAAACCTAGCTTGTCTAATTGGTGATGGAACGGGAATGGCTCAAGTAGATGCAAAATATTTTCTGTTTGAGGCATGCGAGTATAAGCGTCATTTCTTATGGTATGAACCAACATATTTAATTATTACAAACATTGAATTTGATCATCCGGATTATTTTGAAGATATCGATGACGTAATTGAAGCATTTACGGAAGCCGCAAATAGGACAAAGCAAATAGTAATCGCTTATGGCGATGATTTAAACGTGCAAAAATTACAAGCAACAATGCATCAGCAGAAAATGTTGACGTATGGTTTTTTAGCGAGAAATGATTATCAAATCCTTGATTACCAACCGACCAATCAAGGATTTACGTTTAGAATTAAAACCAATTTTGAAACCTTCGGACCATTCGAACTTCCATTTTTTGGAAAGCACATGCTCTTAAATGCCGTTTCAACAATTGTTGTTGGCCATTTAGAAAAATTAAATTTAGTGGAAATGGTTGCGCGCTTGGCACTATTTAATGGTGTTAAAAGACGATTTAACATTGAAGAAGTCGGGTCTGAAATTTTTGTTGATGATTATGCACACCACCCAACAGAAATCAGGGTTACATTAGAGGCAGCGCGTCAAAAATTCCCTACAAAACAGGTGATTACAATTTTTCAGCCACATACTTTTTCGCGAACAAATACGCTTGCTAATGATTTTGCGGAGGCACTAAAGGGAAGCGATGAAATTTATGTCACTGATATTTTTGCTTCAGCACGAGAGAAAAATGAAGATACTGTACCAACAGTTTTACTTACGCGTTTAAAGGAGGCTAAGCGTCTCACTTTTGATAATATTAGTGACTTAACATTGCACACTAATAGCGTCTTTATATTTATGGGAGCAGGTAATATCCATGAATATTACCAAAAAGCGAAAGAATTCTTTCAAAAGTAGAGTAAAACGTTTTCAAATGAACTAATATTTGATATAATGGGGAAGTAAACTATAAACAAAAGGGAAAATAGAATCGAAAGGGGTGTTCCGATGTTGCAAATATCAATTGATCCAATTAACATTATTTGGATGTTATTAGGTGGCTTGATTATCGTAGGAATTATTCTGCTCGTGCAAGTTTTACGCTTTGTTAAGCAACTTATGGAAGCAGCAAGGGAAGCCCAGGCTGCAATTGTACGTGCTCAGGAATTAATTGAGCAGACAAATAAGATGATTATTCAGACTACTGAGATTACAGAGCGAGTTAATAATAGTTACAAACAAGTAAATACAATGCTTGATTATGCAACAACAGGAGTTACAAACTTTGTGTTATCAAAAATTGATAAAAAGTAATTTTAAGTAAATAATTAAAAAATATGGAGGAATGCGAAATGGCAGAACAAAAGAAATCAGGAATTATTGGTTCATTATTGAAAGTAAGTGCGGGTTTGATTGTGGGAGCAGGAGCAGGATTTATTGCAGGAGTTATGCTAGCGCCAAAAGCAGGAAAAGAAACACGTGAAGATGTTAAATCGGTTTCACTTAAATTAAAGGCTGATGCTAATGAAAAAGTGAACGAATTAAAAGAACGCAGTGAAAATATAATTCGCCGTGGTACGTCAACACTTAAAATTGGTCAAAATGAAACAGATGAGTTAACAGCAGATTTACCTATTTCAACAACGACAAATGTTCAGGCAACAAGGGAAAAGAATTCAACTGAAAGTTTACTTGAAAGAATTCAAGGCGTAACGGCAGATAATCTCGACTAATATTAATAAAATGCTGCTTGATATGCATATACAAGTAGCTTTTATTTTTTGTAAACTATAAAGAAAGAAGGGTGTACAATGGCTAAAAATAATAAAACACAGGCAGTTACAATTTATGATGTTGCAAAAGAAGCAAGTGTTTCTTTAGCAACAGTTTCACGAGTCCTAAATAATAGTGCAGTTGTTAGACCAGAAAGGCGAACAAGGGTAGAAGATGCCATAAAGAAATTGAATTTCAAGCCCAATGAAATTGCACGAGGTTTGGCACGAAAAAGCTCGACGAGTATTGGTGTAATTGTATCAGATATAAATAGAGCATCTGTTTCCGAGTTATTAGCCGGGATAATCGATACAGCAAATCTCAAACAATATGCTTATGCGGTTACAATTAATGCATATATGGGAGAAGAAGAAGTTTTTTTGAGTCAAATTGACCACATGGTTTCAAGTCAGGTAGATGGACTATTAATTATGTGTGATTATATTACAGCGGCAATGCACAAGAAAATGCAAGAAACACCAGTGCCAATTGTCGTATTTGCTACGCCACATGAATATAAAGATTTGTATACAATTGCAATAAACTATAGTAAAGTTGCAACAGATGTTGCGTCGTACTTTGCCGGTCAAAACTATGAGAACATTTTATTTTTAACGCGAAGCGATTCAGATGAAGTAGATTTGATTTCATCAAGTTTTTATGCTGTGTGTGAAGGAAAAGGCCTAAAAACGGAACATATGAGCATGCAAGATGACTATGTTAAAACATATAATATGTTTTTTGAATACTATAAAAACAATAAGTTACCTAATGGTGTCTTTGCTGTGAGTGATTCGATGGCATTAGCATTTAGTAATGCTGTTCAAGATTTAGGGAACAAAGTGCCAGAAGATGTTGAGATTATTAGTTTTTCAAATACGCAGGCAGCAGTCATGGGACGCCCACAGTTGACTTCTGTCATGTACCCTATTTATCGTATTGGAGCATATGCGATGAGTGCTATTACTAAATTTATTAAAAATGAAGAAATAGAGCAAGTTCAAGTAGATTTAGAAAATGATTATCAAATTATTTGGCGACAATCGACAAGAAAATAGAGGAGAGATAGAATGAACATTATTGAAGAGCTAACCTGGAGAGACTTAATTTATCAACAAACAGATGAATCAAAATTGTTAAAAAATGTTGAAGCAGGTAAAATCACGATTTATGTTGGCTTTGATCCAACAGCAGATAGTCTTCATATAGGTCATCTTGTACCATACATTACGTTACAAAGATTTTTACAGCAAGGTCATCGTGTTATTATTGTTGTGGGAGGTGCAACAGGGAGTATTGGTGATCCAAGTGGAAGAAGCGAAGAAAGAAATCTGCTAGCACCAGAAGAAATCAAATATAATACCCGCGCAATTCAAAAACAAATACAGAGATTACTAAAATCAGATGATGTAACGTTTGTTAATAATGATGAGTGGCTAAGTAAAATAACGATGATTGAAATGTTCAGAGATTATGGAAAGCTATTTAATATGAATACAATGCTGTCAAAAGAAAACGTTCAAACAAGATTAGAAAATGGACTTTCGTTCACTGAGTTTAGCTATCCAATTTTACAATCAATTGATTTTTATGAACTTAATAAGCGATATGGTTGTACCGTACAATTGGGTGGTTCGGATCAGTGGGGAAATATTATTTCGGGTGTGGAATTAATTAGAAAAATTACAGATGGTAAAGTCGAAACCTTTGGGATAACTTCACCACTTATCACTAAATCAGATGGCACAAAGTTTGGTAAGTCAGCAGGGGGAGCAATTTGGCTCTCAGCGGAAAAAACAAGTCCCTATGAATTATATCAATTCTGGTTAAATGTGTCAGATGCCGATGTTGTTAAATATTTAAAAACATTTACGTTTTTAACAAGCAAAGAAATAGACCAAATCAAAATATCCATTGAAACAGAACCACAGTTACGCAAGGGGCAGAAATATTTGGCCTCATATATTACAAAGCTTGTTCATGGCGAGGAGTCCCTTAACCAAGTGCAACTAATAACAGCTGCGTTATTTTCGGGGGATATTGCTAAGCTATCTGCCCGTGAGCTAGAAGATGCTCTAAAAGATGGACCATGCTTTGATCTTACTGAAGATGGACTGCTACTAGATGTCCTTGTGGAGTTTAAAGTAATAGACTCTAAAAGACAAGGAAGAGAATTTATTGCTAATAGTGCTTTAAAAGTAAATGGTAAAACAGTTGAAAATGACCAAGTAATGATTACAAAGGACAACGCAATTGATCAGCGTTTAACAGTGATCCGCAAAGGTAAAAAAACATACGTCTTAATAAAACATAATTAAAAGGTGGATTACTTCTAGAAAGTAATCCACCTTTTTTAGCAAGTAAAAAGGCTTCTTCCAAAACATTGAAAGAAGCCTCTTAAATTATCTGTTATAGTACTCAACAATAAGTGATTCATTGATTTGATCATTTAATTCTGAACGTTCTGGAAGGCGAACAAATTCACCTGTCATAGCTTCATTATCAAATGTGATAAATTCAACTCTATGTAATAATGCTTCTATAGCATCCTTAATAGAAGGTAAATTTTTCGATTTCTCTTGAACACAGATTGTTTGTCCTGGTTTAACGCGATATGATGGAATATCAACACGCTTACCATCAACTTGAATATGACCGTGGTTTACTAATTGACGTGCTCCACGACGCGTACGCGCAAGTCCCATTCTGTAGATGATGCTATCTAATCTTGATTCAAGCAAAAGTAAGAAGTTAACACCTTGGTTACCACCCATTTTAGCTGATTTGTCAAAAGTAGTTCTGAACTGACGCTCATTTACACCATACATATGACGAACAAATTGCTTCATTTGCAATTGTGTTCCGTACTCAGTTAATTTAATACGACGAGTTGGTCCATGTTGACCAGGTGCGTATTTACGTTTTAATAATTCTTTTCCTGTCTCTGAAACTGACATGCCAAGACGGCGTGATAATTTCCAACTAGGTCCTGTGTAACGTGACATAATAAAATTCCTCCAATAAACTGTAATTGTACGCATAAAACAACTACAGGTAAGAAAAAAAGTAAAAACGAGAAAATATCCAACCTTTTCACTAAGCTGTAGCGACACATACTTACTCAGGGACTCAAAATCAATTAGATTTTAGTATAGTTCTCATATTAAACTTGTTTTCTTACAAGCTACAAATTATTTCATGCTCGTATAATTATATAGTTTTTGGTGATAAATGTCAATTTTAATTGATTAAAACTAGAATTTTGTTGTCTTTTTTGTTAGAATGGTAGTATAGCTCTGATGAAAGGGGAAAAAAGTATAGTATGTTGAATACACAGATATCTTTAGTAGGTCCAATTTCTATTTTGGGGGTTGATATTCCGAGTTGGATTGGAATAATTATCGCTGGTGCCTTGGTTGTCCTTATATTAGTATTAACGTTATTTTTATTTTCAAAGGCGCGCAAGAATAAACGTCTGCGCTATCAAAAAAAAATTGATTCACTGGAACAACGTAAAAATAGATTGCTTGCTTCGACGGTTGAAGCAGCGCTTGCTAAAATGAGAACATTTGAACAAACCGAACGCGTAACCGTAAAATATAAAACATGGTTAACCAAATGGCAAGAGGTACGCCAAAATTTGGAAAAAGATTTTAGCATGGAAATGCTAAAATTAGAGGATATGCTAGAAAACAATAAATTCAAACTGTTCACGCCTGAATTTGAGATTGTCGAAAAGAAAATGGTAACACTTGAAAAACAAGTAAATACCTTGGAGCTTGATACAAGAGAATTTGTCAAAAACGAGGAAAGCATTCATGAACATTTTGAGTCTGTTAAAGATGCTTTAAAACAGGTAGCACAGTTGTTTTATGCCAATAAAACAAGTCTTGAGCCATATACACAGCAGTTGCAAGAACAGTTAGAGACATTTGATCGTGATTTATATGCAATTTTAGATACGATGGATGATGAAGATAAAAAAGTTGTAGCGGAGAAGCTAACAATTCTTAAAGAAGGTATTTTACGCGAATATACATTACTTAAAGAACTACCGAATGCAATTGCACTAAATATGAAGGTTCTAAAACCACAATTAAGTGTACTAGAAAAAGCTTTTGCAGAGATGAGAGAGTTAGGTTTTTTGTTCCAAGGACTTAATCTTGATGTTCGAATTGAAAAGCTTAAGCAAAGAATTGAAGAAGTAAAAGAATTAACGGACAGATTCGACTTATTGACAATTGAATCAAAAGGTGTATACGTTAGAAAACAAATAGAAGAAATACATCAAATTTTCATTAATGAAAAAGATGCAAAGTATGAAGTAACACATTTATTAGAACAGTTAAACCAGCGAGTAAATCGTTTACGCTTTGATAAAGAAGCATTTTTAGAAGCATGGAATAAGGTGCTAAAACGTTATGAAATTAGCAAAGATAAAATAACCTTTGCGGACACTTTTTCAGCGCAAGTCCTTTCAGCTGAAACAAAAATGATACTTTATAATAATCAAGTAGAGAAAAACCAAGAAGCAAATGTTGTTTTACTAGCAGCGCTAAAAGAATTCGAACAATATTTGAATGAATTACAATATAGTTTAAGTAAATTACAGAAAAATTTAGATACGGTAAAAGAGGATGAAATATATATTCATGCACAGTATAAGCAACTAAAATATATGCATCATCGCTCAAAAAGGAAAGTCAGTCAGCTACCAGTCGATTTATTATCTGATGAATACTTACTTAAAAATGATGAGGCGGTCCTCGCCTTAAAGGAAATTGATGAGAATCTACAATTTGAAGTATTGGATGTTAAAAGACTCACAGAATTAATTGAGATTGCGCAGCACCTTTCAATTCGTTTTTATAAGGATACAAATATGTTGATAAAAGCGGCAGCATTTGCTGAAAAAGCGATTATTTATAGTAATAGATATCGTTTTGACAAAGATGTCCAGCGAAATCTATCAAAAGCAGAGTATTTATACAATCAGGGAGATTATACCGAGTCACTCGATATTGCATTATCAACCCTTGAGGAAGTTGAACCGGGAATTTATGATATGCTATTTAAAGCCTATGAATCTTCAGTAAAAAAAGAAATGCAATAACCAGAAAATGCACGCCTAAAACATTTACTGTTTACGGTTGTGCATTTTTTGGTTGCTGCTAATATTAAAGGAGTAATAAGAATAAATGATATATCTAGATTATGCAGCAACCACACCAGTTGATGAAGCGGTTGCAAAGACATATGCCATGGCGCAAACACAGATATTTGCAAACCCGGAGTCAATTCATGAATTAGGGACAAAAGCAAGGAATTTGGTGGAAGGTGCAACAGACCAAATAGCCAAAATACTAGCCATTAAGCCAACAGAGATATTCTATACATCTTCAGCAACAGAAGCAAATAACTTAGCAATTTTTGGTATTGCTAAAGCGTATCAAGACAAGGGAAAGCACATTATTACAACAGCAATTGAGCATGCATCTGTTATTGAACCAATCAGACAACTAGAAAAAGAAGGTTATGCAATAACAGTCATACCTGTAGCAAAAAATGGTGTTATCAATGTGCAACAGGTACTTGGAGCAATTCGCTCAGATACGATACTTATTTCAATTATGCACGTTAACAATGAAATTGGAACAATTCAACCAGTTTCAGAAATTGGAAAAAGGCTAAAAGAAGTGGCCCCTAAAATTATTTTTCATGTTGACATGGCCCAGAGTTTTGGCAAGATTAGACTAGATTTGTTAAACATTGACTGTGCAACTTTCTCAGGTCATAAATTTTTTGCTCCTAAGGGAATTGGAATTTTAATGAAGAAAAGAAATGTCCAGATGGCTCCGCTTTTTTTTGGTGGATTACAGCAAGAGAGACTCCGGCCGGGAACAATGGATGCAGCATTAATTGCAGCGTGTGCAAAAGCAATGAGATTGGCAGATCAGCGTGTAAAGAATCAGCAAGTTCAAACCAAAATTAGTGAATTAGAACAAGAATTGGTGTTTTTTTTTCAAGGGAGGTTGGAGGTTGTTGTTTTTGAGGCTTTGGGGCAGCGGGTGCCACATATTTTGAATATTACAATCCAAAATCCTAAAGCGGAAATTGAAACTTATATTAATGCCTTAGGGGCAAAAGATGTATATGTTTCGTCAAGATCAACCTGCCACACAAAAGATTTGGCAAAAGCTAATCCGATACTTATGGCAGTTGGTTTTAGCCCCATGCAAAGTCGATATGCCCTAAGAATCAGCCTTTGCCATCTAACCACACAAACCGACATCAAGGCATTTGTTGCTGCATACAAATCAATCGACAAAATATTGAAAAAATAGAAATGAGGCCAATTATGTATACTGATATTTTAATCCGCTATGGTGAACTGATGATTAAAGGAAAAAACCGTAAAAAATTCATTAGGATGCTAGAACAACGCCTCCAAGAAGTTTTCTGTGATCGAGCAGAAGTCATTATTTTGGTTAACCCCACCCGTGCTTTTTTGACGTTACAACCGGGCGTAGATGTAGAGCGCATTATTGCTAAATTGGAAACAGTTTTTGGGATTGCTTCAGTAAGCCTTGCCATAAAAGTGCCAACAACATTAGAAGAAATTACAACAGCAGCAATTAATATTGCTAACTTTGAAATAAAAGAAACACAAACATTCAAAGTTGAGACAAAAAGAGTATATAAACCATTTCCAATGGAAAGTCTTGCCGTAACTAAACATGTTTCAGCAGCAATTTTTCAGGCAGCGAATAAACCCCTAGCAGTAGATGTATATAAACCAAACTGCCAATTACTTGTTGAAATTCGCAAAGGTGAAAGTTATGTGATGCTCGATAAAATAAAAATGGCAGGGGGGTTACCACAAGGAAGTAGTGGTAAGGCTGTTTTAATGCTATCTGGTGGTATAGATAGCCCTGTGAGTGCATACCTAGCGATGAAAAAGGGAATAGAGATAATCGCAGTCCACTTTGCTTCACCACCGTATACCTCAGATAAATCACTAGAAAAAGTTAAAAAGTTAATTAGACAACTAGAAAAATATCAAGCACACATTCCATTATATGTAGTCCCATTTACTGAAATCCAATTGAGTATTGTTGATTCTTATATTCAAGAAGGCTATCACATGGTAATAATGAGGCGGCTAATGTATCGTATTACTGAAAAAATTGCGGAGGAACATAGCTGTGTTGCTATTATAAATGGTGAAAGCGTTGGACAAGTAGCCTCGCAAACACTCGGAAGTATGCGAGCAACACATGTAGTGGTAGGCATTCCCATTATTCAACCACTGGCAATGTTTGAAAAAAATGAGATTATCAAAATAGCTGAAAAAATAGGAACGTATGAAATATCAATTTTGCCTTTTGAAGATTGTTGCACTGTGTTTGTCCCAAAAAAACCAACAACGAACCCCAACAGATATATTTCGGTCAATCAAGAAAAACTAATTGATTTTGAAAAATTAATAATTGAAGCAGTAGAAAAAACAGAAAAAGAAGGCGAAATAGCTGAAATAAATAAGTACTTATAAAAAAAATGTAACCGCTTTTCTGAAAAAACTAGGTAAAATTAGCAGAAATGGCAGAATAATCAACAAATTGCTTAAAAGATATAGACATCGCTTTGATATTGTTCTATAATTAAGGTAGTAATTATAGACATGGAGGAAAAAACTATGAACATCACAAACGTACATGTAAGGCTAATTCAAAAAGAAGGACGAGTAAGAGCGATTGCAGCTGTTACTTTAAGCGAATCATTTGTAGTACACGACATTCGAGTAATTGAAGGAAATGAAGGGTTATTTGTTGCAATGCCATCACGTCGTCTGCAAAATGGAGAGTTCCGTGATATTGCGCATCCAATTAATGCCGAAACAAGAAAATCTTTTGAAGTAGCTATTTTGGCACAATATGAGATAGCGGTTACAGAGGCGGAAAATGCTGCACAAACAGAAGTGGCAGGGGATGCTACAGTAGCAGAGGAAGAAGCAGAAGTAACAGAGGAAGAAGCAGAAGTAATAACAGAAGAGACAGAATAATATCTATCTGAATATAGAAAGTGTCTAGAGTAACTCTAGACTCTTTTTATTGTGAAAATCAGATAAAAGAAAGAAGGGATTTACATGAGGTCAGCTGTTATCTTAGCGGCGGGTAAAGGAACACGAATGAAATCAATGATGCCAAAAGTACTTCATGAAGTTCTAGGGAAATCAATGATTTTACATGTTATTCAAAGCTTGAAAGATGCAGGCATCAAGAAAATTGTCGTTGTTCTCGGACATGAATCAGAAAAAGTAAAAGAAAATTTAAAACAGCAAGAAAATGTTGAATTTGTTTTTCAAAAAGAGCAGTTAGGAACAGCACATGCACTGCAGCAAGCAGAAATTATGTTAAAAGATGTTAAGGGAAATACACTTGTTGTCTGTGGTGATACACCATTATTATCAACAAAAACAATTGATGCCATGTTTAGAAAACATGAAATGCAGCAAGCCGCATGCACTGTATTGACAGGTATATTAGAAGATGCAACAGGATATGGACGAATAATTAGAAATACTAATAAGCGAATTATTGGTATTGTTGAGCAAAAAGATGCAACAACTAATGAGCAAGCAGTAAAAGAATTTAATTCGGGTACATATTGTTTAGCAAATGACTCATTATATCAAAATTTAGCTAAAATCAAAAATAACAATGCTCAAGGTGAATACTATCTACCAGATTTAATTCAAATTTTAGTAGAACAAAAAAAATTAGTTGATGGTCATGTAATTGATGATATGAATGAAATAATTGGTGTCAATGATCGTGTAGCACTTGCTACGGTAGAACAAATCCTTAGAAATAGGATTAATCATAACTGGCAACTAACGGGTGTTACAATTATTGATCCAAACACAACGTATATTGGTCGAAATGTTATTATTGCAGCCGATGTTATTATTGAGCCTAATGTTCAAATATTAGGTAATACAGAAATTATGGCTAACACGATAATTGGAATGAACTCTCAAATTAGGAATAGTACTATTGGTGAGAACACTAAAATATTACAATCAGTTATTAGCGATTCGAAAGTTGGAAATGGTGTAAATATCGGACCATTTGCTCATTTACGCATGCACAATGAAATTGGCAATAATGTCAGAATTGGCAACTTTGTTGAAATAAAAAAGAGCAATTTTGGTGATAAATCAGCAGCAGCACACCTTACTTATATAGGTGATAGTGAGGTAGGAAAAAGTGTAAATATTGGTTGTGGAACAATTACAGTTAATTATGACGGCTGTAATAAGCATAAGACAATTATTGAAGATGGTGCCTTTATAGGTTGCAATGCTAATTTATTAGCGCCAGTAACAATTGGTAAAAATGCGATAGTTGCAGCAGGCTCAACAATTACAGTGGACGTCGAACCAGAAAGTTTGGCAATAAGCCGAACAACACAAATAAATAAAAAAGAATATGCCCAAATAGTAAAATCAAAAATCACAAAAAACAAAAAATGATTATAGGAATTGAAGGAGAATTTAACAATGGCAAGCCAATTACAAATATTCACATTAACGGGGAATCCAGAATTAGCAGCGGAAATAGCAGCAGAAGTGGGAATACCACTGAGTCCATGCATCGTTAATCGCTTTGCAGATGGCGAAACAATGGTAGATATTAAGGAATCAGTTCGTGGAAATCATGTGTATATCGTACAGCCAACGTGTGCGCCAGTAAATGAACGACTGATGGAATTGCTTATTATGATTGATGCCTTAAAAAGAGCATCAGCAAAAACAATAAATGTTGTAATGCCATATTTTGGTTATGCACGTCAAGACCGTAAATCAAAATCAAGGGAGCCAATCACGGCTAAGCTAGTTGCTAATTTGATTGTTGCAGCAGGATGTACAAGATTAATTACAATGGACTTACATGCTAGCCAAATTCAAGGCTTCTTTGATATCCCGATTGATGATTTTCGCGCAATGCCAATTATTGCTAAATATTTCTTAGAAAAAGGTTTAGATAAAAATGAACTTGTTGTCGTTTCCCCTGATCACGGTGGAGCAACAAGAGCAAGAAGATTTGCTGAGGTGTTGGATGCACCACTTGCCATCATTGATAAAAGACGACCAAAACCTAATGTTGCTGAAGTTGTCGGAATTATTGGAGAAGTCAAAGGGAAAAAGGCAATTATCATTGATGATATGATTGATACAGCAGGTAGTATATGTAACGCTGTATCAGCATTACTTGAAAAAGGTGCCACAGAAGTTTATACTGCATGTACGCATCCACTATTGTCAGGACCGGCAATAGAAAGGATAAGAACAAGTGAAATGATTGAGCTTGTTACAACAAATACCGTACCACTTGCAGAGGGTAAACACCTAGATAAGATTACGCAATTATCAATTGGTCCAATTTTAGGTAAAGCAATTAAGCATATCTACACCGACCAACCCGTCAGCGATTTATTTGGAATGAACGTTTTTACAACAGAAGATGTTGAAATTTCTGAAGAAGATAATAATTAAAAAGAGGGAATATCCTTCTTTTTTTGATATACTAGTATAAAGAAGAATAAAAGGAGTGCACAAGAAATGAAAGTATTGATTGGATTAGGAAATCCGACCAAAGAATATGAAAATACACGCCACAATATTGGCTTTAAAATAATCGATGAAATTCTGCTATCACTAGGAATAAAAACAATGAAAGAAAAATTTGAAAGCCAGTATGAGCTAGTGATGATAAAAAGTGAAAAATATCTTTTTGTAAAACCACTCACATATATGAATAATTCTGGCAGAAGTGCGATAAAATGGATTGAATATTATGATATTGAACAAGAAGACATTTTTGTGTTCCACGATGAGTTGGATATTCCTTTTGCGGATCTTCGATTAAAAACAGGAGGATCGGCGGGAGGGCATAATGGCTTAAAATCATTGATATCTCATCTGGGCACACAGGAATTTAACCGCATCAGGCTAGGAATTGGTAGGCCATCACGCGGAAGTGTTGTCGATTATGTGCTTGGTCAATTCAGTAAATCAGAAACACTTGCTCTTGAAAATGAACTATGCCCACAGGTGCTAACATTATTTGACCAAATGCAAGAACAAACGTTTATCAAACTGATGAACCATCATAACCAAAAAAATAAATAGGAGGAGCAGCTGATGTTTACATCACATATTGAAAAACTGGTAGCCGGTATGAATAAAAGTGGAGAAGCGATTTTATCATTTGGCCAAACAACTGCTTATCTTGAAATAGAACTCGCAAGATTTTTCATTAAAAAAGCGAATATTGTCGTATCAGTATATCCAACATTATATTTAGCAATGAGTGCGTATGAATCGGTAGCTGATATAGAAAATACGGTCTTTTTTGGTGCGGATGAGTTTGTGAGCGCGCAACTACTAAGCGCCTCACCTGAACTCCTATTACAAAGAATTGGTGCACTTCAACAAATTGAAGCCAAAAGGCGCAACGGTTGTAAAATATGGGTGATCACTCATATCGCGGGCATCACACGTCCAATTATGCCGCGCGAAATTTTCTTGTCATCTTCCTTAAAACTCGCAATAGGCGATCAAATTAAGCGTGATCAAATGTTACTACAATTAATTGAAATAGGTTACACAAGAGTAGCATTGGTTGAAAAAACAGGCGAATTTGCCATTCGTGGGGATGTCATTGATCTTTTTTCACCAATGTATGATAATCCGGTAAGGTTCTCTTTTTTTGATGATGAGATTGAGTTATGCTTCCTTTTTAATGCGCAAACGCAGTTAACAATTGAGAAAATGGATGCAGCCACAATATTACCGATGGTTGACCAATTAGGTGAAGATCAAGTTTCATTGATTGACTATTTGCCCCAATTTTACTTAATTGAGCATCAAAAAGAGCGTCTGATTTCAACATATCACCATATGTGTCGTGATGCTGAACAATTTAGTTCAAAAGCGGACAAAAGAGCAACTAGTCTTTACATTGAGTATGAAAGCATCCCACCAAAAGCAAAAAAGCAAATCATTTGTCAGGCGCTAGAAGGTGAAATATCACTTCGGGGAATTACAATTTCTCCAGAAAAAAGGAATAGCGTAAAAGTGTTACAGGCTGAAGTTACCAATTATTTGATGCAAGGATATCAATTGATGCTTTTAATTGGTGATATGGAGCAAAAAGAAGCCATCAAAAATGTAAGTGGAATTATCAGCGATATGACGAATGTTTTTTGCTTAGCTGATCGAAATTATAATGAAATAATTGAAACAATGCAGATAATTGTCATTGACTATTTTGATTTTACGGGCCAGAAAAATCAAAAAGAACAAGCAAGTACAATTTTTAAACATATCGATGTAGAATCAAAAATTCAGCAATTGGATGAAATTTCACAAGGTGACTTCATTGTCCATACCAAACACGGAATTGGTCGATATGATGGCGTCCAGAAAATCACAGCTCAGGAAATCCAGAAAGACTTCATCGTATTATCCTACCAAGGTGATGAAAAAATATATCTGCCAGTAGAAAAAATTGACACATTATATAAATATGTCGCTGGTAAAGAGGGGTTTGAGCCCAAGCTATCAAAAATAGGCGATAAAACATGGAAAAAGCGAACGGATAAAGTCAGTGAGCACGTTGAAGCATTTGCGCAAGAGCTATTTACGTTGTACATGGAACGTGAGCAACTAACTGGTTTTAGTTTTGCTAAAGATACAGAAAATCAGAAAATTTTCGAAGCAAGGTTTCCTTATGCTGAAACAGCAGACCAAACTCTAGCAATTGCGGAAATCAAAGCTGACATGGAAAAGCCTTTTATTATGGAACGAATTTTATGTGGTGATGTCGGTTTTGGTAAAACCGAAGTAGCTTTTCGGGCAGCCTTTAAAGCAATGGAAAATGGGAAGCAAGTCGTCTTGCTTGCACCTACAACAATCCTTGTAAAACAACACTATGAAAATGCGTTAAAAAGATTTGCAGGCTTTGGTTATAATATTGCAATGTTAAGTCGCCTAGTATCAAAAAAATCCCAAAATGAATCCTTATTTAACATTGAACTGGGTGAAGTCCAACTTGTTATTGGAACACATCGCGTGCTTAGCGATGACATTGTCTATGATAACTTAGGCTTAGTTATGATTGATGAAGAACATCGCTTTGGTGTATCAGCTAAGGAAAAATTAAAACGATTTAAAACGGAAGTAGACGTCCTCTTAATTTCAGCAACACCAATACCAAGAACGCTGCAAATGGCGATAACGGGGATAAGAGAAATGTCCTTGCTACAAACACCACCTCATAATAGATATCCTGTGCAGACGTATGTCATTGAACAAAACGAATATCTTGTCCGAGATGCTATTGAGCGTGAGCTAGCTCGAAATGGACAAACATATTATCTTTATAATAAAGTGCAAACAATCGAAACAATGACTAGTAAACTCCAAAAAATGCTACCGAATGTAACCATTGCCTATGCCCATGGTCAAATGCCTAAAAACAAACTAGAAGACATTATCAATAAATTTGTCGATAAACAAATAGATGTCCTTGTAAGCACGACAATTATTGAAAATGGGATGGACATTCCTAATGCGAACACCTTAATTATCCATGATGCTGATATGCTAGGTCTGGCTCAACTATACCAATTAAGGGGGAGAGTAGGTAGAAGCCAAAAAATTGCCTACAGTTATTTTATGTACCATCCGGCCCGTATTTTGACGCAAGAAGCAACAAAGAGGCTCCAAACAGTTCAATCATTTACTGAATTTGGTAGTGGCTATCACATCGCAATGCGTGATTTAGCAATTCGCGGAGCAGGGGATGTTCTTGGTAAAACACAGAGTGGATTCATTAATGACGTTGGCTTTGATCTCTATGTTGACATGCTTCAAGGCGCAATTGCGCAACAAAAAAATCCAGAACTTAGAATAGATATGGAAAAAAATAATGAAATTGAAGTAAATCTAAATATTCCTAGCTATATTCCATCAACATATATCTACGATGAAAGCATTAAAATTGAAATATATCAATTATTAAATAAAATAGTGAATATTGAAACAATGGCAGAGACAAGAGGTATTCTTACTAATCGTTTTGGGAAATTACCAGAGGAAGTAGAATATTTATTATATGTCTTTTTACTCAAGGCAATTGGAAAATCGATGCATGTTCAATATGTAAGACAGCTTAAAAATAAAGTAACGATTCAATTTGTCAGGAAATTAACTGATAAACTTAATAAAATTGGTATTCAGCAGGATTTTAGGCAGAAAGAGTATTCAATTGAAACAAAATATGCTTTAGGTGTCTTGCAACTTAGTATCACAACAATGAGAAAGAACCCAATTGAGTGGCTTTATGAAGTTTACCAAGTAATCGGGATTGTAAATAATAATATTAAGTAAATTACTACTTGACTAACACTTAAACTTTTAGTTATAATAAGATTATATAAAAGCTGAGAAGAGACAAGTAGGTAATAAATAAAATCGCTAGAGAGCAATTGGGTGGTGGAAGATTGTTGTTTTTATTATTAGTGAAATAACAACTCGGAGCTGTAATTATCAAAAATTACCGGTTGTCCCGTTATAACAAAAGTGATATTTGTCTAATAGATAAATATAATGTAGAGTGGTACCGCGGATTATTTCGTCTCTCAATAGAGATGAAATACATCCGTTTTTTTGTAACCTTACAAGCAAAACAAGAAAGGAAGATTACTTATGAAAGTTCAATTACGCATGCTCCAAAAACAAGCACAAGAATTTATTGATAAAGAAATTATAATAGAGGGGTGGATAAGAACTAACCGTAATCAAAGTCAATTTGGTTTTATTCAGCTTACGGATGGTACTTTTTTTGTTCCTGTGCAAGTTGTTTATCATGACGTACTTGCCAATTTTTCAACTATCTCTAAACTAGGTGTAGCAAGTGCAGTAAAAGTGAGGGGGAAAGTTGTAGCAACACCTAATGCCAAACAGCCAATTGAAATCCAGGCAAGTGAGGTAGAAGTCCTTGCAGACTGTGGTAATGAGTATCCGTTACAGCCAAAGCGCCATACAAGAGAATATTTACGTGAAATTGCTCATTTAAGACCAAGGTCCAATCTTTTTCAAGCAGTATTTCGTGTAAGATCACTTGCAGCCCATGCGATTCATTGTTTTTTTCAAGAACAAGATTTTGTTTATGTGCATACACCAATTATTACGGGAGCTGATGCTGAGGGGGCCGGAGAGATGTTCTCTGTTACCACATTAGATTTTGAAAACATCCCTAAAAACGATCAAAATATGGTGGATACGACAAAAGATTTCTTTGGTAAAACAGCAGGGCTTGCAGTGACTGGACAACTAGAAGCGGAAGCATTTGCGCTGGCTTTTCGAAATGTTTATACATTTGGTCCAACTTTTAGAGCAGAAGTATCCAACACAACAAGGCATGCTTCAGAGTTTTGGATGATTGAACCAGAAGTTGCCTTTGCTGATCTAGAAACTAATATGGATTGTGCTGAAGCTATGGTTAAATATGTGGTTAAATATGTTAGAGAGCATGCAGGTGAAGAGATGAACTTTTTAAATGAGTTTGTGGATAAAAGCTTATTTGAGCGATTGGATACCTTATTAGAATCAGAATTCCCTCGTGTTACTTATACAGAAGCAATTGAAATTTTACAAGATGCTGAGGCTAAATTTGAAAATAAAGTGGAGTGGGGAATTGATTTGGCAACAGAGCATGAGCGCTATTTGACAGATGTTGTTTACCAAAAACCAGTATTTCTAACAAATTATCCTGCAGAAATAAAGGCCTTCTATATGAGACAAAATGATGATGGGAAAACCGTGGCGGCAATGGATTTATTAGTTCCAGGAATTGGGGAGCTTATTGGTGGTAGTGCTCGTGAAGAGCGCTTGGAGGTACTTACTAACAAGATGAAACAATTCGGCGTTGACCAAGAAGAGCTCTGGTGGTATGTTGATATCAATCGTTATGGTGGTGTCAAACATGCAGGGTTTGGTATGGGATTTGAGCGAATGGTGATGTATTTAACGGGGGTTGAAAACATCAGAGATGTCCTACCATTTCCACGGACACCAAAGCGCTTAGATTTTTAGAGGAAGACTAAAAAAGCAAAGATGAGGTACTCATTTTTGCTTTTTTCATCGACAATTATTGTAGCAAATTGTGATTCAGTACGGGAAGCTTTTCATGATCAAGAAAGTAATCGCTGCTTTATACGCTTTCAACTAGACCGGCAATAAACGTAATTATTCGCTGACACTTCACCGCTGGATTAATCCTTGTAAAATAAGTCTACTTTTATTATTTCGAAGATTACACAACGTATTTTCACTTTTTTGTTGGAAGAAAGAAAGTAAAAGTAAATAGTGAGGATAGTTGTGAGGAAAAGAAAGATGGATATTGTCTCAAGGTAAGAACCAGAATAGGCTGTGCACCACTTTTCACCCGTGAAACACTATAAAAATCTGTTGTTCTAACTTTTTTGCAATATTAAATACATTAAAAGCAATGTTTGTAAGTTAAGTATTATCACAAGTAAATAATATCTCACCAAAAAAGGAATGGAATCCACCGCTTAAATCCATAACGAAAAGCTTGACATGGAATACATGTCCCTCAAAATAGTGGTGAACGGTTTTTGAAAATCGTATCTAAATATGATGGGATGTATAGAAATGAAAAAGCAACTTCAAATTAAAAACAAAGGCAAGAAAAGGTGTGATCTAGGGAAAATGATTTCAAAATTAAAAGGACTTACAACTGATTCATATGCACGCCAACATGGAGTGAAAACGGATAAAGCATTTACACGAGAACGGTCATTTTCATTAGCGGA